>CAMDBZ010000026.1 GCA_945889565.1 Thermoflexus hugenholtzii JAD2
CAGGCGCGTGATCGCGTCGCGCGAGAAGTGGTGGTGGCGGAAGAGCTCGGCGTCGATCGCGGCGGCGTCCAGGCCGCGCGCCTGCGCGTCGGCGCGGATCGCGGACTCGGGGCGGTCGCGGCGGGCAAGCGCGGCGGGCAGGCTGGTGACGAAGGCGTTGATCATCTTCCAATAGACGGGGTCCTCGAGGAATGCAGCCGAGATCGCTTCGGGGTAGTCCGATGCGAGCAGCGTGCCGATGTTGCCGCCCCACGAGTGGCCCACGTACGCGGGGCGCTGCAGGCCGGCGCGCTCGACGAGCTGCACGATGTCGCGCGCGAAGTCGCGCAGGTGGTAGCCGGTGGCGGGCTTGTCGGTGCGGCCGTGCCCGCGCAGGTCCGGGGCGATGATGTGGTAGCGGTCCTGCAGCGCCTCGGCGACGGCGGTCCAGGTCTCGGCGAGGCCCGTCCAGCCGTGCACCAGCAGCAGGTCCGGGTTACCCCGCGCCCCCCACTCGAGGTAGTGCAGCTGCAGCCCCTGGACCTCGACGACGTGGCTGGTGGGCACGGCTGGCTCCCTCCTCGCGCGCTCGGGGCGCCGGGCGCGGGCAGCATAGCGCGAGTGCGCGGCGGCCCTCACCTCGGCCGCGTGCGCGCGTGCGGCCCTTACCCCCCGGCCCGCTCTCCCCGCGGGGCGGGGCGAGGGGGAGTGAGAGCGGCTGACGGTAGAGGCGCGATGGGGAGGCGAGGCCGCGCGACCCTTACGAGTCCGGATGGTGAGCGCCGCGGGCGCCGGGTATGGTGACCGCCATGGAACGTCAGGTGCATGAGGCGAGCGTGATCCAGGCGGCGCAGCTGCTGGGCGTGAGCGCGTCCACGGTGCGGCGCTGGCTCGGCAGCGGCAAGCTCGACGGGCATCGCGTGGCGGAGGGGCGGGGCACGCCGTGGCGGGTGCGGTTGCCGCCGGAGCTGCCGGCGGTGGCGTCGGCGCTGCATGCGCTGATGGGGCGGCAATCGCTCGCGCGGGTGAGCGCGGTGGAGCGGCGGCTCGCGGAGACGCAGCGGGCGCTGGACGAGCTGCGCGCGCGCCTCGACGAGCAGGATGCGCTGGCGCGGGCGTCGCGCGCGGCCCCGGCGGCGACGAGCGCGCCCCCTGGGAGGGCAATCGTGTCGTGGCTCGCGGCGCCGCGGGCGGTCGCGGTGCTCGTCGGTGAGGTGATCGAGGCCGACGCGGCGGACGGCGTCATCGGCGGGACCGCTCCGGAGCGTGGCGGTGAGCGCGAGCGGGCGCCACTGGAACTTGCGACGGTGCGCGAGGCGCGCGTGGGGCGCGCGAGCTCGCGGGAGGCGGTGTCGCACTGGCCTCCGCCGACGGTGACGAGCATCGTGCTGGGGCGCGCGGAGGCGCGCTACGAGCTGCCGCCGGGGGGCGAGGGCATCGGTTGGTTGCGCGCGCGGCAGCGACGGTGGCCGCGGCGGGCCTGATGCGGTCGCGTGCGCGGGCGCTCGCGGCGTGCGGGGGGCGCGCCTCAGCCGGTGAGGGCGGCGGGGATGCCGAGCTGGGCGGCGAGCGCGGCGGCCTCGGCGCGGCGGTGCACGCCGAGCTTCTCCAGGATGTGACTGACGTGGTTGCGCGCGGTGACCTCCGAGATCACGAGGCGTAGCGCGATCTCGCGGTTCGTGCCGCCCTGCGCGACGAGCGCGAGCACTTCGCGCTCGCGTGGCGAGAGCGCCTTGAGCAGCGGGTGCTCCGCACGCTCGCTCAGCTCGACCAGGCGCTGGGTGACGAGACGCGTGACGGCGGGGTCGAGCAGCGACTCGCCGCGCGCGACGGCGCGGATGGCGCGCACGAGCTCGTGCTGACCGGCGTTCTTCAGCAGGAAGCCGGCGGCGCCGGCCATCAGCGCGGCGAGCACCGCTTCTTGCGTGCCGTACGAGGTGAGCATCAGCACCCGTACGGCGGGCAGCTCGCTCTTCAGCGCGCGGCACGCCTCGATGCCGTCCATCGCGCCCATGCGCACGTCCATCAGCACGACATCCGGGCGCAGGCGCAGCGCCTCGCGGATCGCCTCCTCGCCGTCGGCGGCTTCGCCGACCACCGTGAGCCCGTCGTGCAGCTGCAGCAGGGCGCGCAGGCCGGCGCGCACCACCTCGTGGTCGTCGACGATCAGCAGGCGGGTGTCGGCCATGGTGTGCGTGGACCCTCACACGGTGCGTGGGGCGTTCGCGAGCGGCAGGCGGAGCGTCAGCCGGGTGCCCGCCCCCGGGCGTGCCTCGATGGCGAGCGTAGCGCCGAGCTGTCGGGCGCGCTCGCGCATGCCGGCGAGGCCGCGACCGCGCCGCGGCAGCGCGGCCTCCTCGAAGCCGCGGCCGTCGTCGCGCAGGCTGAGGCAGAGCGCGCCGGTGTCGTGCGTCAGCTCGATGCTCGCGGCGGTGGCGCCGGAGTGCTTGTACACGTTCGCGAGGCCTTCCTGCACGATGCGGTAGAGCTCGATGGTGGCGCTGGGGGGCAGCGGCGGTTCAGGGCCAAGCGCGCTGACGGTGACGGGGATGTCCGTGACGGCGGTGAACTCGCTGGCCTGGCTGCGCAGCAGCGCGACGATGCCTTGGTCGCCGGCGAGCGCGGGCTCCAGGTTGAAGAGCAGGCTGCGCGTCTCCAGCAAGGCCTGTTTGGCGAGGCGCACGAGTGCGGCCATGCGCTCGTGCAGGGCGGAGTCGGTGGTCTGGCGGCGGACGACGTCGGTGTTCGCCTCCAGGTTGACGGCGAGCATGTAGATCGCCTGCGCGATGCCGTCGTGGACATCCTGCGCGATGCGCTGGTGCGCGAGGTGGGCGGCGAGCGCGTCGGCGACCGCGCGCTCGCGGCGCGTCCGCTCGATGCGCACGACCATGTTGGCGATGAGCGGGGCGGTGCCCATGGTCACGAGGCGCACGGTCAGTTGCTTGAGGTGTGTCTGGTCGCTCCACGAGAAGTTGTGATGCGTGGTGACGATCACGAGGTACACGGCCATGGTGGCGGCGACGTAGGCCGCGCCGATGCGGCCCGGGAAGACGAGCGCGAAGGAGACGAACGCCGGGAAGTAGAGGATAAAGTTCAGGTTCGTGAACTTGTCCACGAGCGCGATCGCGGCCGTGATCGCGAGCGCGTCGAACAGCCCGGCGAGCAGCGGCCAGGCGGTGGAGAGCGGGCGCGGATCGCGCAGGCGCCAGGTGAGCAGTGCGTTGGCGGCGGCGCCGGCGGCGACGATGGCATTGAGCGCGAGGTAGGTGGGGCCGGTCGCGCCGGGGTTCACGTTGATCTCGAGCGCGGCGGCAGTGAGCACGGCCCAGCGCACGGCGAGCTGGATCGGCATGGTGGCGCGGCGCTCGTCGTCGAGTGGTTGCCAGAGCCTCGTAAGCGGCGCACGCATGGGCGCATCTTACGCGCGCGGGCGCGCCGCGCCCGGGTGGGTTGTACCGGTCGCGGGCCATTGGGGGGACCCAGCGCAATGGTGCGCGGGCGCGCGCGTGAATGGTGCGTTTGTACCTGCTGGCGCGGGCGTGCGCTCGCCATCATCCGCCCAACAGGGGAACGGCACGGAGCGGGGGCGGCACGATGCGCATGGTGATCGCGGATGGGGACGGCGAGTACGCGGAGATCATCGCCGAGGCGCTGCGGCGCGACGGTCACGAGACCCGGATGGCGGGCACGGGGGCGGCGGCGCTGCAGGCGGCGGCGCAGTTCGTGCCGGGCGCGGCGGTGCTGGAGGCGGAGCTGCCGGACGGACCGGGGTGCGCGGTGGCGCGCGAGCTACGCGCGCAGTGGCCCGCCATCGGCATCGTGTTCGTGTCGAGGCTGGACCGCGAGTGCGACGTGCTGGCGGGGTTCGCCGCGGGCGCGGACGACTACGTCGGGAAGCCGTTCCACCCGGCCGTGCTCGTCGCGCGAGTGCGCGCCCTCGCGCGACGGGCCGGCACGGGACTCGTGCCGGCGGCGCCGGTGCGCGGCTGCGGGCTCGAATTCGACGCGGAGCGCAGGGCGGCGTACTTCAACGGGAGGGACCTGCGCTGCACGCCGATCGAGCTGGCGATCCTGCAGGCGATGGCGGCGCTGCCAGGGCAGGCGCTTCCGCACGCGTTCATCAATCAGCGCGTGTGGAGCTACCCGAACCTGCCGGACGGGACGCTGCTGAAGGGACACGTCAGCGCAATCCGCCGCAAGCTGCGCGAGGCCGGGGGCAGCGACGCGATGCTGCGGACGGTGCCGAGGGTGGGCTACGCGCTGGCCGCAGGCTCCGGCGGATAGCCGCCGATGGGGCCGCCGGCGTCGAGCACGCGGTGGTCGAGGGCGATGACGGCGGGGCGCTCCTCGCAGTAGACGCCGTCCTCGCACTTGTCGAAGGTGAAGGCGGCGCGCGCCTTGTCATAATGGATGGTCCACGTGCCGAGCACGTGGCCGGCGCGGCCCTCGGCGAGCTGCTGTTGCAGCACCGCGACCAGTGCTTCGAGTTCCTTCGTGCCCACGCCGTGCTCCTTCGCTCGCCGTTCGAGTATAGCCGCGGGCTCGGGCGGCGCGCGGCTCGCGGCGTGGGGGCGGGTCGCGCCCTTCCGCGCTGGGGGGGCGCGCCTACAATGCGCGGGGGCGGGAGGTTGCAGTGGCGGCGCTGGCGACGACGGGCAACTACTTCGAGGACCTCGTGACCGGGCGCGAGCTCGAGCATGCGGTGCCGCGCACGCTCACCGAAGGTGACGCGTCGCTGTACATCGCGCTGACGGCGGACCGCTATCCGTTGCACTGCGACGCGGAGTTCGCGCGTTCGTTAGGGTTCGCGCGGGAGACCGTGAACGACCTGCTGGTGTTCCACACGGTGTTCGGCAAGTCCGTGCCGGACATCTCGCTGAACGCGGTCGCGAACCTCGGGTATGCGGACGTGCGCTTCGGGGTGCCGGTGTATCCAGGCGACACGCTGCGCGCGCGGAGCACGGTGCTCGGGCGGCGCGAGTCCGCGTCGGGCGGGACGGGCGTGGTCTGGGTGCGCACGACGGGCACGAACCAGCGCGGCGAGGAAGTGCTGAGCTACATCCGCTGGGTGCTGGTGAACCGGCGCGAGCCCGAGGTGAGCACCGGCGTGGACGACGCGCCGCGGACGCCGCCGGCCGTGGCCGCGGAGGCGCTGCAGGTGCCCGCCGCGCTGCGCCTGGAGCAGTACGACGCGAGCGTGCCCGGGGGCCGCGCGTGGTGGGAGGACTTCGAGGCGGGGGAGCGCATCCACCACGTCGAGGGGGTGGCGATCGAGGAGGCCGAGCACCAGATGGCGGCGCGGCTGTACCAGAACACGGCACGCGCGCACTTTAACGCGCACGCGCTGAAGGGCACGCGCTTCGGGCGGCGGGTGATCTACGGTGGGCACGTGATCTCGATCGCGCGGGCGCTGTCGTTCAACGGGCTCGAGCGGGCGCTGCGCATCCTGGCGTTCAACGCGGGAACGCACTCGAACCCGACGTTCGCGGGGGACACGGTGTTCGCGTGGACGGACGTGTTGGAGCGCATCGAGCTCGGGCGGCCGGACTGCGGGGCGCTGCGGTTGCGGCTGGTGGCGGTGAAGAACGCCGACCCGGCGACGGAGGAGCAGCCGTTCAAGGTGGCGGGTGACGACGGACGCGAGCGATACCACCCGAACGTGGTGCTGGACCTCGACTACACGGTGCTGATGCCGAAGGCGCCGCGCGCTCGCTAGCGGCGGCCGGGAGGGATCGCGATGGCGACGAGCGACCTGGAGCGTGCGCGCCTGCTGGTGGATGCCGCGCAGGCGGTGAGCGCCGCGGCGCTGCGGCATGCCGCGCAGCTCACCGAGGGCGGGGCGAAGATCGACGACTTCCAGGTGCACACGGAGCGGGTCGCGTACCTCGCGACGCAGGTGCGGGCGGCGCACGAGCTAACGGCGACGGCGGAACGGCTGGCGTCGGCGGGCCGGGCGGACGTGGTGATGGAGCTGGAGGCCCAGGCGTACGCGGCGGAGATCGCGCACACGTTGCGCAGTACCGCCGAGGCGCACTGGGACGACTTCGGCGTGGCGGGGGCGTTCGCGGCGCTGGAGCGGGACGAGACGCGGGCGGCGGTCCGCGCCGGGCTGGCGGAGGCGCGGCTGCGCGAGATCGGACGCGCGCGCATCGCGGCTGGTGGCGCGAACCACGTCGACCTCGAGGACGAGGTGGCGACGCTGACGCGGCAGGCGGCGCGGGAGTTCGCGCGCAACGAGGTGGCGCCGCGCGCGCAGGAGATCCATCGGCAGGACTTGCTGGTGCCGGAGGACTTGATCCAGAAGTTCGCGGCGCAGGGGTTTTTCGGGTCGTCGATCCCGGAGGCGTACGGCGGCACGGGCATGGGCGACCTGGCGATGATCATCATCACCGAGGAGCTGTCGGTGGCCTCGCTCGCCGCGGCCGGGTCGCTCGCGACGCGGCCGGAGATCCTGTCGCGGGCGTTGCTGGCGGCGGGCACCGAAGGGCAGAAGCTGCACTGGCTGCCGCGGCTCGCGCGCGGTGAGACGATCGTGGCGGTGGCGGTGACCGAGCCGGACGTCGGGTCGGACAACGCGAGCGTGCAGACGCGCGCGGAGCCGGCGGAGTACCAGGGGCGGCGCGGCTGGCGCATCAACGGCGCGAAGGCGTGGAGCACGTTCTCCGGGCGCGCGGACGTGTTGTCGATGCTCGTGCGGACGGACCCGGACGTGTCGAAGGGCGCGCGCGGGCTGTCGCTGTTCATCGTGCCGAAGGCGCCGTACCCGGGGCACGTGTGGCGGCACGAGCAGGCGGAGGGCGGCGTGCTGACGGGGACGGCGAACCCGACGCCGGGGTACCGCGGCATGCACTCGTTCACGATCGCCATCGACGATTACTGGGTGGCGCACGACCACCTCGTCGGTGAGGACGCGGGCGTGGGCAACGGCTTCTTCGTGCAGATGGGCGGGTTCGCGGCGGGGCGGTTGCAGACGGGCGGGCGTGCGACGGGAGTCGCGCAGGCGTCGCTCGAGAAGGCGTGCCAGTACGTGGTGCAGCGGAGCCAGTTCGGGCTGCCGTTGTCCGAGTACCAGCTCACGCAGCACCGCATCGGCGTGATGTCGACGCACGTGGCGGCGGCGCGGCAGCTCACGTACGCGGCGGCGCGCGGCTTCGACAGCCGCGGCGTGGAGGCGCCGATGGCGAAGCTGCTGTCGTGCGACGTGGCGGTCGAGGTGTCGCAGGCGGCGCAGCAGCTGCACGGTGGGTGGGGGTACTCGGAGGAGGACCCGATCTCGCGCTACGTGGTGGACGCGCTCGTGCTGCCGATCTTCGAGGGTGTGAAGCCGATCCTCGAGCTGAAGGTGATCGGGCGGCAGCTCCTGGCGCAGGCGGCGCGATAGCGCGCCGGGCGAGCGCGGCGGCGACCCTCACGCCGCGGCGCCGTCCGGAGCCCTCACCTGCCGGCCCCGTATCCCGGGGCGGCGCGGGGACACCCTCACCCCTCGGCCCCCTCTCCCCGGGACGGGGCGAGGGGGAGTCGGAGCGTCGGAGTGGGGGTCAGGCGGTGGGGCGTGGACGCGCGGTCCACGGTCGGTACACCAGCGCTGGGGATACTCCACCGGCGTCGACCATACTGGAGGGCGCAGGCGCTGCGGCGCCGCCGGTGGCGGCGGTCCGGTGGCGCGCTGGTGGAGGCAATCGCGATGGCCCAGCACGGAGCGCCGGCTCCCCCGGCACCACCCGTGGTGGGGCGGCCCAGCCACGAGCGCGGGGCGCGGTCGCGGGCGGCGTCGATGGCGCGCGGGTCGGCGCCGTACCAGCTGCTGCGGGCGTCGCGGCCCAAGGACTGGGTCAAGAACCTCTTCGTGTTCGGGGCGCTGGCGTTCGCGCGGGATGGTAGCGGCGACCCGCTGTGGACACACGTCGACGTCCTGCTCGCGGTGGCGGCGGCGGTGCTGCTGTTCTGCGCGGCGGCGAGCGCGGTTTACCTGCTGAACGACTACGTCGACGCGGAGCAGGACCGGCTGCACCCGAAGAAGCGGCTGCGGCCGATCGCGTCCGGCGCGCTGGCGCCGGGGCTGGCGCTCGCGACGGCGGCGGGGCTGCTCGTGCTGCTGGTCCCGGTGGCGCTCGCGATCGACGCACGCGACGGGTTCTCGTGGGGCGGGGTCGATCTGCTCGGGCTCGTGCTGCTGTACGTGGTGGTGCACGGGTTTGCGTACTCGTACCGGCTGAAGCATGTGGTGATCCTCGACGTGTTCACGATCGCGAGCGGGTTCGTGCTGCGCGTGGTGGCGGGCGGGGCGGCCATCGACGTGCCGATCTCGCCGTGGATGCTCGCGTGCACGGGGCTGCTCGCGCTGTTCCTGGCGCTGGCGAAGCGGCGCGCGGAGCTCGTCACGCTGCAGGCGGGGGCGGGGAGCCACCGGCGCATCTTGGACGAGTACACGCTGCCGCTGCTGGACCAGTTCCTGTCGATCGCGACGGCGGCGACGCTGATCGCGTACGCGCTGTTCACGTACACGTCCGAGACGCTGCCGCGGGAGCCGTTCCCGACGATGATGGCGACCGTGCCGATCGTCGCGTACGCGCTGTTCCGCTACCTCTTCCTCGTGCACCGCGATGGACGTGGGGGCAACCCCGCCGAGTTGCTCCTCTCCGACCGGCCGCTCGCGGCGGCGGTTGGGTTGTGGGCCATCGTGTCGCTCGCCGTCAGCCTGCAGCCTCGGTAAGTACGCGCCATGCGACCGCGGGTAGGGCGATTGGTGCTGTGGGGGCTGGCCGTCCTGGGCGTGGTGGTCACGTTGTTCGTGGTCGCCGACGTGCGCGCGACGGGCGCGAGCCTGCGCGCGTTCGACTGGTGGCAGCTGCCGGCGGTGGTCGGCTTCACGCTCCTCAACTACGTGCTGCGCTGGCTGAAGTGGGACTGGTACCTGCGACGCATGCGCATGCGCGAGGGTGTGAGTACCGCCGACAGCGCCCTGCTGTTCACGAGCGGGATGGCGATGGCGGTGACGCCGGGCAAGGCCGGCGAGGTCTCGAAGTCGTTCTTGCTGCGGCGGCTGAACGGGACGCCGGTCAGCGCGTCGGCGCCGGTGGTGCTCGCCGAGCGCTTCACGGACGGCCTCGCGATGTTGTTGCTCGCGGCGATCGGGCTCGCGGTGTACCCGGCGATCCGCCCGCTGTTTGTGGTGCTCGCGCTCGGTGCGCTGGCGATGGTCGTGGTGCTGCGGCACGGCGTGCTGTTCGACCGCGCGCTGGCGCTGGTGGCGAAGGCGCCGATTGCGCGGCGCGCGGGCGGTGGGCTGGAGGCGGCGCGCGCGAGCACGCGTTCGCTGTTCGCGTGGCCGGTGCTGGAGCTGAGCACGGCGCTCAGCGTCGCGTCGTGGTTCGGCGAGTGTGTGGCGTTCGCGTTCGTGCTGGTAGGGCTGGGGGAGCCGCTGTCGGCGGAGACGCTGCTGCTCGCGACGTTCATCTTCGCGGCCTCGACGCTTATCGGGCTGGTGTCGCTGCTGCCGGGCGGGCTGGGCGCCTCGGAGATATCGAGCGCGGGGCTGCTGGTGCTGCTGCTGCCGATGGACGCGGGGCCGGCAGCGGCCGCGACGTTGCTGATCCGCATCTGCACGCTGTGGTTCGGCGTCGCGCTGGGGTTCGGCGCGCTCGCGGTGATGCTGCGGCGGCTCGGCCGGCCGCCGGCAGGCGTGGCGACGCCGGCCGAGGCGGGGGTGGAGGGATGACGTCGCGCGCGCGCGGACGGCGAGCGCGGGGACGGCGGGGCGGCACGAGCGCGGCGGCGACCGCCGCGGTGACCACTGAGACGACGGGGCGCCTGCGGCACGCGCTGCTCACCGGCGAGGTCGATCCGCCCGTGGCGCGCGTGCGGCCGGGCGTGGCGCTACTGGTGCGGTGGCTGCCGCTCGCGGCAATCCTCGGGCTGGCGCTCGGGTTGCGGCTGTGGGGCAGCGGCTTCGGGCTGCCGCACCTGTACTACTGGGACGAGCCGACGGTGGTGAATCGCGCGATCCGCTTCGGCAGCGGTGACCTCGATCCGCAGTTCTACTACTACCCTGCGCTGTACATGTACGTGCTGTTCGCGGTGAGTGGCGCGTACTTCGTGGCGGGCTCAGTGCTTGGCGTGTTCGCCGGCGTCGAGGACTTCGGCGTGCAGTACTTCACGGATCCGAGCGGCGTGTACGGCTGGGCGCGCGCGACGACGGCGATGTTCGGCGTGGCGACAGTGGCGTGCGTGTACGCCGTGGGCACGCGGCACTTCGGGCGGACGGCGGGGCTGCTGGCCGCGCTGTTCCTCGCCGTGGCGGTGGTGCACGCGACGAACTCGCACATCGCGATCACGGACGTGCCGCACGTGGCGTTCATCGTGGCGGCGCTGCTGCCGATCGGGCGGGTGCACGAGCGCGGGCGCTGGCGCGACTACCTGCTGGCGGGGCTGTTGATCGGGCTGGGGGCAGGGACGAAGTACCTCGCGGTGCTGCTGCTGCCGGCGGCGGCGGCGGCGCACTACCTGAGCCCGCGTTCGCGCTGGGGGCACGAGCACGTGCTGACGACGGTCGCGCCGCCGCGGCTGGCGGCGCTGGCGGGCGCGGCGGCGCTGGGGTTTGTCCTCGGGTCGCCGTTCAACGTGATCCACGCGGACGCGTTCCTCGACGATTACCGCGAGCAGGCGGGGCTGTCCGCGGGGGGCGGGGGCACGAGCTTCGGTTACCTGCTCGGGGGCGTGCTGCCGGGGTCGTTCGGGTGGCCGCTCGCGGTGGCGGCGGCGGTGGGGCTCGCGCTGGTGGTCTGGCGACGCCGGCGCTCCGAGCTGTGGCTGCTGCTGTTCCCGTTGCTGTACTTCGCGGCGGTCGGCCGCTATGCGCTGGCGTTCCCGCGGTACATGCTGCCGGTGGAGCCCTTCGTGGCGCTGCTCGCAGGGGCGGCGGTTGCGGCGGGGATTGCGCGCGCGCGCGCGTGGCGGTCGCGCGCGGGCGCGGTGGCGGGCGCGGCGCTGGTCGCGCTGCTCGTGGCGGCGCCGGCGTACGCGACGCTGCGCTGGGATGCAGACATGGCGACCACGACGGATACGCGCACGGCGGCGCGCGCGTGGGCGGAGGCGCAGGTGCCGACGGGGACGACGGTGGCGTTGCAGCCGCTGTTCGACCGCACGGTGTTCAACGCGCCGCTGGTGACGGATCAGCGCCTGTCGAAGGTCGCGGCAGACGTGCCGGAGGGCGGCCGGTTCAATCAGGTGCGTGTGCGTGCGCTGGCGCGGCTGCGGAGCGGTCCGGTGTACGTGGAGGCGCCGTGGTCGTATGACCTCGATGCGTTGCGGCGCGCGGGGGTGCGGTTCGTGTTCACGAGCGACCTGAGCTGGAGTAGTGGTGCGCTCGCGGACCCGGACAGCCAGCAGTCGCAATTCGCGCGGGCGCT
>CAMDBZ010000027.1 GCA_945889565.1 Thermoflexus hugenholtzii JAD2
GAACTCGCGCACCCGCGGCGCGAACGCCGCGTTGATCAGGATCAGCATGGGCAGCCCCGGCAACGAGCTGAACACCTCGCCCGCGCGCATGATCGCGCTGTCCACCCAGCCGCCGCGGTACCCCGCGACCAGCCCCAGCGTGTTGCCGATCACCAGCCCGCCGCTCACCAGCACCGCCACCGTCACGATCAGCGTCGTCCGCGCCGAGTACATCGCGCGGCTCAGCAGGTCGCGCCCGAGGCGATCCGTCCCCAGCCAGTGGTCCGCACTCGGCCCCTCGAGCCCCCGGTCGAGGTTCTGCTCGGTGTACGAGTACGGCGCAACGACCGGCGCGAGCACCGCCACCCCGTAGAACACGAGGATCGCCGCGAGTGAGATCATCGCCAGGCGCTTCCGCCGCAGCCGGGACCAGAACAGCCCGTACTGCCCGCGCGACCGCGGCGCCGCCGCCCCGCCCGTCGCGCCCAGCTCCCCCGCGAGCGCCGTCATACTCGCGCCGACGCGCCGACGCGCACCCGCGGGTCCACCCGCGCGTACGTCAGGTCCGTCACCAGATTCATCACGATGAAGAAGGTCGCGAGGATCAGCGTCACCGCCAGGATTACGTCGTAGTCACGGCTCACCACCGCCGCGAACGTCAGGCTGCCGATACCGGGGATGCCGAGCAGCGTCTCCGTGAAGAACGCCCCCTCCAGCACGCCCGCGAGGCTCAGCCCGATCGCCGTCACCACCGGCAGCAGCGAGTTCGGCAGCACGTGCCGCAGCGCGACCTGCCGCTCCGGCAGCCCCTTCGCGCGGGCCGTGCGCACGTAGTCCTCGAGCTGCACCTGCAGTGCGGTCACGCGTACGAGCCGCGCCACGCCCGCGAAGCCCGGGATCGTCATCACCGCGATCGGGATGTAGAGGTGTGGGTCCGGGATCGGGATGGCGATCACGCCCGCGATCCAGTAGATGTCGAGCACGCCGTCCCAGCCGCCCACCGGCAGCAGTCCGAGCTTGATCGCGAACAGCCACAACGTCGGCGGGATCACCACGAGCACCGGCACCGCCGACAGCCCGAGCAGCATCGACGTGATCACGGGGTCGAGCCAGCGCCCCTGGAACCACGCCGCCAGCAGCCCGAGCGGGATGCCGATCGCGAACACGAGGGTGATCGCGATGATGTTCAGCTGGGCCGAGACCCACATGCGCGGCATGATCAGCTCGCGCACCGTACGCCCGCGCTGGATGCTGTACGACTCGCCGAAGTCACCGCTCAACGCGCGCTGCGCCCACTTGCCGTACTGCTCGAAGATCGATCCGTCGAGGCCTTTCTCCGCGCGTGCGCGCTCCAGTACCTCGGGGTCACGCAGCTGCCCCGCCGCCACCGACATCGGATCGCCGGGCCCGAATCGCGCGATCGCGAACGTCACGAACGACACGATCACCAGCGTCGCCGGCAAGAACAGCAGCCGCCGGATGACGTACGCGCCCACCGTCCGCTACCGCTCGATGCTCACGAAGCGCAGCCTTGGGATTACCATCGGCGGCTCCGTCCAGCCCTTCACTGCCGCCTTCACCACCACGTGCTGCCGCGCGAAGTACAGCGGGATCCACGCGGCGTCCTTCAACACCTCGCGCTCCGCGTCCTGGTACAGCCGCAGCCGCGCCGGCGCCTCGCGCTCCGTGCGCGCGCGCTCCAGCAGCCCGTCGAGCGTCGCGTTCTCGTAGTCGAGGTCGTTCAGCGCAGACTTCGAGTGGAACTTGAGGTCCAGCACGTTCTCCGGGTCCGGGTAGTCCATGATCCAGCCGGAGTTGAACAGCTGCAGCCGCCCAGCGTCGACGTCTGCGAAGAACGTCGCCGCATCGGTCTGCTTGATCTGCACCTGCACGCCCAGCACCTGCCGCCACTGCTCGATGAACGCCTGCGTGTCGATCGCGCCTTCCGCGCCCGCGCCGATCTCCGTAAGCGCCACCGCCGGCAGCGCGCGACCCGCGTACTTCGAGGCCGCGAGCGCGCGCTTCGCCTCCTCCGGATCGAACTTCAGCGTCTTGTCGTCCGGCGTGAACCCGGGCAGCTGCGGCATCAGGATGCCCGTCGCCGGCGCGATCATCTTGTTGAACGTCACATCCGCGATGCGCTGCCGGTCGATCGCCAGCCCGAACGCGCGGCGCACGTTCACGTCGTCGAACGGCGGCACCTTCGTGTTGAACGCCAGGTACGAGATCGAGAGCGACGGCGACTCTGTGTACAGCTTGTTCAGCGGGTTGTTGCGATCGCGCACCCGGTCGATGTCGTTCACGCTGATGCTCGCCACGTCCAGCTCGTCGTTCTCGAACCGCGTCAGCGCGCTCCCGCCCGAGATCTGGTACAGCACCTGGCTCACCTTCGGCGCCCCGAGGTGGTACGCCGTGTTCGCCTCCAGCACGATCCGCTCGCCCAGCCGCCACTCCCGCATCTTGTACGGCCCCGTGCCGTTCGGCTTCAGCGTCCAGTTGCGCGGGTTGGACTCCGCCTGCTGGCAGTCGATCACAAACGCCGTCGGGTACGTCAGTTTCGCGAGGAAGTACGGCTTCGGCGCATCGATGGTGATGCGTACCGTCTTGCGGTCCACCACCTCCACGCCGCGCACGTTCTGCGCGCTCCCCGCCATCTTCTCCCGCGCGCCCACGATGTCGTTCAGGTACGCCGCCGCGGTGCTGGACGCGAGCCGCCGCTCCGTCGCGCGCTCGATCGAGCACTTGACGTCGTTCGCCTCCACCGCCCGCCCGTTGTGGAACACCGCGTTGTCGCGCAGCTTGAACGTGTACACCAGCCCGTCCGGCGACACGTCGAACGACGCCGCGAGGTCCAGCGTCACGTTGAGGTTCGGGTCGAGCGTCATCAGCCCGCCAAACAGCTCCACGATGTACTCCGCCGACCCCGCGTCCCCCGCCAGCGCCGGGTCAAGCGTGATCGGGTCGCCCCCCGGCAGCCGCAGCCGCCCCGACGTCGCCCCGCTGTCGATCGCCCCACTCGAGCCGCTCCCGTCGCTCGCCGAGTCGCTGCCGCCGTCGCTGCCGCCGCTCAGCAGCAGCACCGCCGAGAGTCCGCCGACCACCAGCACCAGCGCGGCCAACACGCCCAGCAGGATCGCCAGCATGCGGTTCTGACTCATCGAGTGCTCCACTTCGCCACGTCCCGCGTCCATAGGTACGAGGTGGGAGCCTCTCGGGGATCGCCGCCCATCATAGCGTCCGCCCCGCCGCGCCCTCGGCTGAGGGCAGCACGACGGCGATGTGCGCCTCCAAGAGCTGCCGCGCGCTCACCGCACTCGGCGCGCCCGTCATCGGGTCCGACGCCGACTTCGTCTTCGGGAACGCGATCACCTCGCGGATGTCCCGCTCGCCCGCGAACAGCGCCACCGTGCGATCGATGCCCGGCGCGATGCCGCCGTGCGGCGGCGCCCCGAACGTGAACGCCTCCAGCATGTGCCCGAACTTCGCGGTCGCCTCCGCCTCGGCCATCCCGAGCCGCGCCAGCACGCGCAGCAGCAGCTCCCGGCGATGGATGCGAATCGACCCCGACCCGATCTCCTGCCCGTTGCACACGATGTCGTACGCGTGCGAGCGCACCGACCCCGGGTCGCTTTCGATGCGCTCGATGTCCTCCGCGTACGGCGCCGTGAACAGGTGATGCACCGCGCTCCAGCGCTGCTCCTGCTCGTCCCACTCGAACATCGGGAACTGCGTGACGAACGCGAACTCCAACCGCAGCGGGTCCGCCAGCCCGCGCTCCTCCGCAAGGTGCCGCCGCAGCGCGTCGAGCGCGCGCGAGGTGACCGCGTCCGTCCCCGCCACCAGCAGCAGCAGATCGCCACGCCCCGCGCCGCATGCCTGCGCGATCGCCGCGAACTCCGCCGCCGTCACGAAGCGCGCCGCCGGCGAGCGCACGTCCTCGATGGCCAGCGCGTCGAGCGGTCCGCTGCCGCCCAGCGCCGCCGTCACGAGCCCCTGCGCCCCCGCCTCGCGCGCCAGCGCCGTCAGCGCGTCGAGCCCGCGTCGCGGCGTCTCCGACGCCCCCGGCACCGCGATCCCGCGCACCCGCCCGCCGCCCGTCACCGCGTCGCGAAACACCGCGAACGCGCTGCCCGCGACGAGCGGCGACACGTCCGCGATCTCGAGCCCGTAGCGCAGGTCCGGCTTGTCCGTGCCGAACCGCTCCAGCGACTCGCGGTACGTCAGCCGGTGGAACGGCGCAGGCAGCGCGAACTGCGGCGCCACGGCCGCCGCGAGCGCCGCGTACAGCTCCTCGATCAGCGCGAGGATCTCCTCCTCCGTGGTGAACGAGAGCTCCATGTCGAGCTGCGTGAACTCTGGCTGACGGTCCGCGCGCAGATCCTCGTCGCGGTAGCAGCGCGCGATCTGGAAGTACCGCTCGAAGCCCGCCACCATCAGCAGCTGCTTCCACTGCTGCGGCGACTGCGGCAGCGCGTAGAACTGCCCCGGGTGCACGCGGCTCGGCACCAGGTAGTCGCGCGCGCCCTCGGGCGTCGCCAGGTTCAGCACCGGCGTCTCGATCTCCACGAACTCCCGCGCGTCCAGGAACGCGCGGATGAACGCCACCACGCGGTGCCGCAGCCGCAGGTTCCCCGCCATGCGCTGCCGTCGCAGGTCGAGGTAGCGGTAGCGCAGCCGCGTCAGCTCATCGACCGGCGTCTCCTGGTTGACCGGGAAGGGCGGCGTCTCCGAGGCGTTCAGCACCTCGATCGCCGTGGCGACCACCTCGATGGCGCCCGTGGGCAGGTCCGCGTTCTCGGTGCCCGCGCGCCGCGGTGCGACCTCGCCCCGCACGTGCACCACGAACTCGTGCCGCACGTCCGCCGCGATCGCGGCCGCCTCCGGCGCGGCGTCCGGATGCACCACCACCTGCACGAGCCCCGACGCGTCACGCAAGTCCAGGAAGATCAGCCCACCGTGGTCGCGCCGCCGATGTACCCACCCGGCCAGCCGCACCGCGAGCCCAGCGTGCGCCGCCCGCAGCTCGCCGCAGCGATGACTGCGCAACGCGCCCGCTTCCTCCATCGCCCGAGTGTCGCACGCCCCCGCCGCGAGCGGCAACGCAGCATCGCGCCAGCGCTACACGATGCAGCGGTCGCTACCGCGCACATCCTCGAGCGCCAGCCAGCGCCCGCTCGCGGACCACCCAACGATAGACTGCATTCGCGTGACCGAAGCGTCGAACGCCGGCGTCGGCAGGCGGGCCCCCGTCGCGACGTCGATCAGCGAGACGAAGTCGTCCGGCGCCGATACCGCGATCACATCGCCCGCCGGCGACCACGCCTGCTCCCACGACCCCCGGCTCGCGCTCGGCACGCGCGTCACGGCGCCCGTCCCCAGATCGAGCCGGTCGAGCGCGAACCCGCCGGGCAGGCAGTACTCACCCAGCAGCAGCGCCTCGCGGCCGTCGCGCCGCCAGTCCACCAGCAACGCGTCGCGGTACCGCCCCAGCTCGCGCGGCGGCGCCCCTGGCAGCGCCTGCAGGTCGAACGCCACCGTCATGTGGGTGCGCCCCTCCCAGTACGGGATCGCGAGGTACCGCCCGTCGGGCGACCAGCTGTGCGCTCTCGAAAACACGTATCGTCCGAGGTCGTATACGCGCCCGCCGTAGAAGTCCACGAGCTGCACGCCGCCGTCACGCGCCATCACCGTGGCGACGCGATCGCCGGGCGCGATGCCCACGAAGCCCTGTTCGGATGCGACCGCCCGCTCCGCTCCCGGCGCGACCAGCACCAACTCGAGACGTGCCCCGTCCTCCCGCACCACGAGGTCGACGTGCGTCGCGCCCGGCAGCCCGCCGCCTGGAGGCAGCGGCGCCGCGAACTGCCGCCGATCGATCACGCGGTCCCCCCGCGTATCGAGCGGCATCGCGGTCGCCGGGACAAGATCGAGCTCGTACACCACCGGCCGCGTGCCTTCCACCTGGATCAGCGGGCGCGTCGCCGCGGGCCAGCCACGGAAGTTCACCCACCGTGGGAGCAGCGCAGTGACAGTGCCGCTCTGCAAGTCGAGCAGGACGGTCTCGCCGTCCCCCGGCGGCCCGGTCGTGCCGATGGCGATGTCCGAGTACGGGCTGAGCATGAACCGATAGCCCTCGCCGTTCGGCCCGAGGACCGTCCATAGTTCATCGCGTTCGACGTCGTAGAACTTCGTGGGCGGCCCGCCCTGCGGTGGCGCCGCCGCCGCATCGAAGCGTTGCCACCGCGCCGCACTCGGCCGCCGTTCAAGAGCAAGCGGCGTCGCCGTAGCGCGCACGGTCGCGGTGGCGCCCGGCACGCCCGACCCGGTTACCGTGGTTACCGTCGTGCTCACGCTCGCTGCGGGCGTCGCGGTGCCGGCTCCGCCGCCGTCGTCACACGCAACCACAAGCGCCGCGCACACGAACGCCGGCAGCAGCGCCCGGAGGCGCCGCAATCGCGCGGCCAGCCGCCGCCTCAGCTCACGCGTCGCGCCACCACCACGTCCCGATCGAGGTACTCCCCGTACCCCGTCGCGTCGTACACGATGCGCCCGCCGCACGTGATCAGCGTCAGCCATTCCTGCCCCGCAGGCCGCGTCGACGGCCACAGCAGCTCGCCCATCGGCAGCTTGTGCACCTCATAGCGGACGTTGCTCATCACCTCGTAGCGCAGCCGGCGCCCGTCCGCCAGCTCCACCACGATCTCGTCACGCGGCGCCGCCTCGGACACGAAGTAGAACGGCCCCTGCAGGTGATTCCAGCTCTCGTGCGCGGACAGCACCGCATTGCCGCCCTCACCGGGCGTCCCGTAGTCGGGATACCAGCCGATGCGGTAGCTACCGTCGTGCGGGGAGTCCAGCTCGTTCGCGGGCGTGAGCCCCAGCGACTCGATGCCGTGGTCCAGCCCCAGCTTCGGCGACTGCACCCAGCGTACCGCCACGCCTGCGATCGGCGCGGTGGCGCGCGGCGGCGCCGGTGGCAACGCGATCTTGCCCGCCGCGGTGGGCGTGCGGCCGCCCGCGGCGTTTGTCGCCGGCTGCGGCCACGACGGCGCGAACAGCTCCTCGCGCGGGTGCTCCGCTGTCACGAACTCACTCGCGAGCGCTTGCTCCGCGCCCCCCGCCACATCGATCGTCACGCTCGGCGCAGGCGCCTGCCCCCCACGCCCGAGCCACGGCTCGCGCAGCGCGAACGCGCCGCCGACCAGCACCACCGCCACGAGCGACGGCAGCGCCACCACCATCACGCTGCGCTTGTAACGAGTCGCGATCGTCGCCATCAGCTACCGTCCGTCTGCAATCGTCGATGGTGCGGCGCGCGGGCGCGAACCGGTAGCGTACGGGACGATCGGTCACGGTCAACCGCAGCGCCCCGCACCCCGGCGTTACGCGGAGATCGCACGCTCCAGTGTAATGCGCAGCACCACCCGCCCCTCCGCGTCGAGCGCGGCGTCGAGCTCCGCGTCCGTCGGCTCCGGCGTCTCGTCGCGCCGCCGCTGCTTCGCGCGCAGCCTGCGCATCGCCTCGCGCCGGCCGTCCCCGCGCACCTCCGCGCGCGACGCACCGTACACCACCAGCTGCGCCCGTCCCTCCAGCACCGCCAGCGCGACGCGCGGCTGCCGCTGCGCGTTACGCCACTTCGCGCTCGCCGCCAGCATGGACGCCACCACGTCCCGCCCGTCGAAGTCGTACAGCACCGTCGCCAGCGCCGGCGATCCGTCGCGCCGCCCCGTGCCCAGCACCCCCAGCCGATGCTCGCGCAAGAACGCCGCTTGCTCCCCGTTCAGCACGCCGCCCGCATCCCCCGCCGGCTCGACTGTCATGCCATCTGCTCCTCGCACCGCAACCTTGGTCGTCGCGGCCCTCACGGAGCCGCTCGCTGCACCTGTCAGCAGCCGGGCTCGCCATCGTTACCGCAACAGTTGCTGCGACGACGGATGCGCAACCCGTAGTTGCGCACCGCCAGCCGCAGCTTCGTCCCCAGGGGCGCGTCGTACTCGCGCCAGTTGGAGATGAAGGCGCCCACACCCGGCCGCCCGCGCCGCTCGCCCCCGTCGCACATCGCGCCCTCCCGCTGCCCCGACAACTGTACCGCGGCACACCCCACTCGCTCGCCCGCCCTGCTGCCAGCGCTCCCCCGAGCCTGTACCCTGCCTGCATGCCCGCGCCTCCGCCCCCCTCCGCATCCGCCGCCCCGCTCGCCCTCTACCTGCACATCCCGTTCTGCACCGCCAAGTGCGGCTACTGCGACTTCAACTCCTACGCCGGCCTGGAGCACGTGGTCCCGGACTACACCCCAGCGCTCGTGCAGGAGCTCGAGCTCTGGGCGCCCGCCGCGCGCGCGTTTCGCGTCGACACGGTCTTCTTCGGCGGCGGCACGCCCAGCCTCAGCTCGCTCGCGGACCTCGAACGGATCGCGAGCGCGGTGCGCGAGCACTACGCCGTCGCGCCCGACGCCGAGTGGACGCTCGAGGCCAACCCCACGGAGCTCACGCCCGAGCACCTCACCGGCATGCGCGCCCTCGGCATCAACCGCCTCTCCATCGGCGTGCAGTCGCTGCACGACGACGAGCTCGCGCTGCTCGAGCGCCAGCACAGCGCCGGCCACGCGCTCGCCGTCGTCGAGGCCGCCCGCGCGGCCGGCTTCGACAACCTCAACATGGACCTTATCTTCGGGCTGATCGGCCAGCCGCTCGCGCGCTGGCAACAGACGCTGGAGCGCGCGCTCGCGCTCCGCCCGGAGCACCTGTCGTGCTACGCGCTCACCATCGAGCCGGGCACCGCGCTCTACTACCGCGTCGCCAAGGGCCAGCTCGCCGAGCCCGACCCCGACGTGGTCGCGGACCAGTTCGAGTGGACGCGCGACCGCCTCGCCGCCGCGGGCTACCGCCACTACGAACTCTCGAACTGGGCGCTACCCGGCCGGGAGTGCCGGCATAACCTCGTGTACTGGCGCGCCGACCCCTACCTCGGCATGGGCGCCGGCGCGCACTCGTTCTTCGCCGGCCGCCGCTTCGCCAACGTCGACGCGCCCACGCGCTACGTCGAGGCCGTGCGCGCCTCCGTCGCCGAGCGCGCCGCCACCGGCCACGGCACGCTGCAGCAGATCCGCGGCGGCGAGACCCCGTCCGACGCCACGCTCCGGGCCGACGCACTGATCCTCGGCCTGCGCCTGATCGAGGGCGTGGACGCCGCCGCCTTCGCCGCCCGCTTCGGCTGCACGCTCGACGACGCGTACGGCCCCGCCATCGAGCGCCACCTGCGCACCGGCCTGCTCGAGCGCACCGCCGGCCGTCTCCGCCTCACGACGCGCGGCCAGTTCCTCGCCAACGAAGTCTTCGTCGACCTGCTCCCGGACGAGGAGCCGTCCCCGGACAGCGCCTACGCCGAGCACGCCCCGCGCAGCGCACCCCCGCCCGACCTGCCCGCCCCGCACCTCGCCCCGCGCGAGCGCGGCCGCTAGCGTGCCAGTCCACGTCTACCGCTGCCTCCGGTGCCGGCGCGAGATCCTGGTCCGCGAGGCCGGCCCAATGTCCGCCGCCGAGATCAAGCGCCGCATCGAAGAAGAGACGCGCCCCTGGCGCTCCGGCCCCGCCGGGGTCCCCGGCGGCAGCCTCCGCTGGCGCGACGACGTCTGGCTCGGCATCTCCGCGATGCGCGACACCGGCGTCCCCCGCGACGAGCTCCCGGACCGCTGCCCCGCCTGCGGCCGCCCCGCCACCTTCGAACGCGCCCGCCTACTGGAGTAGTGGGCGGGCGCTGGCGTAGCGTTCCCGACCGGTCCCGGATGAGTGGTAGGGGGCCAGAGTGGAGGCTGCTCCGGGTGTGTGAGCTGGCGGGAGCGCCCCGCCCTCACACCGGCAACAGCGCCAGCGCCTCCACGTGTCGAGGCCGCATCAGCGCGAAGTGCCGCCGGTCGAGCTTGGCCAGCTTCGGCTCCTCGAGCCGTTCGACGATCGCCAGCACCGCCGCATCCACAAACCCAACGTCCGCGTCGGCATAGCGCGCACACAGCTCACGCACCCGCTCGTAGTCCGACAGCACGAGGTCGACGATCGTGTACGCACCCTCGACCACGTTCCGCAGCACCGTCAGGAACTCGCCCCCATACAGCGGATCGCGCAGCCAGTAGTCGAGCTCAACGAGCACCGGCGACGGAATTACCAGCGCCCCTCGCTCACCCTCGATCAGCGCGCGGCAGCGGTCGTGGGCCGGGTCGGTGCGATCGAGCGCTCCGAGCAGCGCCCCCGTGTCGAGGATCAGCGCCACGGGCGCGGCACCGCCCGCTCGTCAGCGCTGCGTCTGGACAGATCGCCCTTCGCGGAGGCGAAGATCGCCAGAGTCGGCTTCGGCCGCGGCTGCGCCGCTGCCGGGGCCGCCTTCTCCTCGACCGCCTCGCGGATCAGCGCCGCCATCGATGTACCCCGTTCGGCCGCCAGCATCCGCAGCCGCCGCAGCAGCTCCTCCGGCAGCGAGATCGTCGTGCGCTTCATCATGACGCAATGATCTCACTCGCCTCCGCCCGGCGACAGCACATATGTTTCACGTGAAACATTGACGCCTGCGGCTGCCCTCCGTCGGGGTCCGGGGGCGAAGCCCCCGTCCAAAGGGTGGGTGGGTGGGCCCTCCCCTCCCTACTCCAGCCGCAGCGCCCGCCGCGCCGCCTCGATGACACGCGCGGCGTCGGGGCCGTCCGGGTACGCCGTCGCGTCCGGGTCCGGCGTCGGCTCGGCCCCCAGCAACAGCTCGACGAGGCCGCTCGCGCACCACGCCAGCGCGTGCAGATCGTACCCACCTTCCAGCACCACCACCGCGCGCCCGCCGCACAGCCGCGCCGCCGCGTCCAGCACCAGCCGCGCGACGCGCGTATAGCCCGCCGTCGACACGTTCAGCGTGCCGAGCGGGTCGCGCGCGTGCGAGTCCCACCCGCTCGACACCAGCACGAGCTGCGGGCGATGCCGCTCCAGCAGCGGCACGCACACCTGCTCGTACGCCGCGACGAAGCCCGCGTCGCCCGTGCCGTGCGCCAGCGGCACGTTCGCCTTCGTCCCGCGCCCCGCGCCCGACCCGATCTCGTCGACGGCGCCGGTGCCCGGGTAGAACGGCGAGGCGTGCGTACTGAAGTACAGCACGCGTGGGTCCGCCTCGAAGATCGCCTGCGTGCCGTTGCCGTGGTGCACGTCCCAGTCGACGATCGCCACCCGCTCGAGGCCCGCGCGCAGCGCCGCCGCCGCGGCGACCGCCACGTGGTTGTACAGGCAGAAGCCCATCGCGGAGCTCGGCGTCGCATGGTGCCCGCACGGCCGCGTGGCGAGGAACGCGCTGTCGAGCTCCCCCGCGATCACCGCCT
>CAMDBZ010000028.1 GCA_945889565.1 Thermoflexus hugenholtzii JAD2
CGTTGCTGCTCGGCCTGCGGCACCGCGAGCGCACCGGCAGCGGGCTGATGATGGAGCTTGCGACGGCGGAGAACATGGTGGGGCTGCTCGGCGAGTTCATCATGGATTACACGATGAACGGCCGCGAGTGGGAGCACATGGGGAACGACCACTGGTGGCTGGCCCCGCACAACGTGTACCGCTGCCGCGGCGGGGACGGCTGGCTCACGATCGTCGCGCGGACGGACGACGAGTGGCGGCGGCTGTGCCGGGTGATGCTGCGCGACACGCTCGCGGACGACGCACGCTTCCGCGACAACGCCAGCCGCTACGCGCACCGTCGCGAGCTCGACCAGTTGATCGGGGAGTGGACGGCGAACGTCGACGCGACGTGGGCGATGCATCGGCTGCAGCGCGAGGGCATTCCCGCGGGCGTGGTGCAGAACGAGCCGGGACTGCTCGGTGATCCACAGCATCGGGCGCGCGACTTCTTCCAGGCGATCGAACACCCGGCGACGGGTGTGCAGCTGCACCCGCGCCGCGCATGGCGAGCGAGCCGCACGCCGGAGCGGCCGATGCGCCACCCGCCGCGCCTCGGCGAGGACAACGCGTACGTGTATCGCGAGCTGCTGGGGTTCAGCGCGGAGCAGTACGCGGCGTGGGAGGCAGCGGGACACATCGGCGCCGACTACGCCGCGCAGGTGCAGTAGCCTGCCGGGTTCGGGCGCGGCGCTAGCGCGCGACGGTGACGACGACGACGCCCAGCACCACGAGCAGCGCGCCGACGATCGTGCGCCGCGTGATGCGCTCGACGTCGCGCAGCAGCACCGCGGCGAGCACAAGCGTGAACAGCGGGTTCGTGGAGACGAGCGGCGACACGACGACCACGTTGCCGCGGCTGAGCGCCTGGAACATCAGCATCACGCCGCCCGCGGAGCAGACGCCGGCGGCGGCGAAATAGAGCACGCCGCGCCCGCTGTAGCCGCCGCGTTGCAGCCCGCGGACGGTCAGCAAGAAGAAGCCGAGCGTGCCCCACGCGAGCGCGATGAACGTGCCGACGAGCGGTGGGGCGAGGTCCGAGACGCTGTGCCGCGCGAGCACCTGCGCGGTGCCGTAGGCGACCGCTGCGGTGAGCCCGAACGCGATGCCGGCGAGCGTACGGCGCGCGCCGGCGCGCTCGTCGGCGGTGCGGGCGGCGGCGCGGTCAGTCGTCGCGGTCATGGCGTTGTCTGCGGGCCGCTCAGCGTCACGTAGAGGCCGCCGAGGATCAGCGCGATGCCGAGGGCAGTGGCGGGTTGCAGGGGTTCGCCGGTGAACAGCACGGCGACGGCGACGGCGAACAGCGGCGCCGACGCGAGCAGCGGGGTGGAGCGGCCGACGCCGAGCCGGCTCATGGCCATGTAGTTGAAGAAGCGGCCGATCGGGAAGTTGAGGATGCCGACGATGCCGAACAGCAGCACGGCCGCACGCGACGCGTCGAGCAGCTCGGCGGGCTGCAGGATCGCGACGAGCACGCCCGTCACCAGCAGCCCCGCGACGAGCGAGATCAGCGTGCCGAGCGCCGTGGGGGTGTCGCGGAGGCCCATGCGCACGAGCACCGCGCTGAAGCCCCAGGCGAGCGCAGCGGTGATCGCGAGCGCGATCGCTAGCACGCGCGGTGCTGCCGGGCGGGCGCGCGTGCATCGACGGCGGTCACAGAATCACGCCGCGGGCGCGTAGCAGCCGTCGAGGAACGCGTAGAGGTGGTCGCACGCCTGCTCGACGGCCGCGACCACGCGGTCGTCGTCGTCCGCGAGCGACTCGATCAGCGCAAGCTCCGTGCCGGAGTGCTCAACGTCGGCGGCGAGGTGCACGCTCCAGAACGCGAACTGCTGCGGTGTGAAGCCGTAGTGCGTGCGCAGTCCGTGGATCTTCTCCCAGGCGATCTCGGGCACCTGGCCCTCGTACGCGAAGAGCGCGGCGAGCGCCTCCGGGACGGGGGCGTGGCTGGCGACGGTGCGGTAGTGCTGCACGAGCGCGGCGGTCTGCGCGTTCGGCGTGGAGCCCTCGACGTCGGCGCGGTCGACGCCGAGCGCGGCGGCGACCTCGAGCCACAGCGCGCGGTGGTTGCGGGGGCCGTGCTCCTCGTCCCAGAGGTTGTCGAGGATGTGCTGGCGCACGGTGGGGTCGGCGACGCGCGTGTGGATGGCACTGAGCAGGCGCGGGAACTCCGCCTCGAAGTGGAAGTACTGGCGGGCGTACTCCTGCAGCCGCTCGCGCGGCAGCGTGCCGGCGGTCCACGCCTGGTAGAAGGGGTGCTTGAGCAGCGATCGCTCGGCGAGGACTGCCTGCACGCGGTCTGCGAGCGCCAACCCGGTGGTGGTCATCTGCGGTCCTCCATTTGCCTCGCGGTTCGGCGTGCATGCTAGGCGAGATTCGCCGCGCCGGGAAGGCGCAGGAGGGCCGGACGGCTCGCGAGGGGGCGCGACCACGAGCCACCCCAGGGGTGGCTCGTGGTCGCATTCGAGGGCGGCGCGTCGGGGGCGGGGGGCTCTCGCTGCCGTCGAGGTGGCTAGCTAGCCGCGCGGCAGGCCCAGGCCGCGGGTGGCGATGATGTTGCGCTGGATCTCGTTCGAGCCGCCGGCGATGGTGCCGACGACCGTGTGGCACGAGGCCTGCGTGTGCTTGGCGTGCAGCGGGGCGTAGGGCTCCGCGGGCGACCAGAGGTGCGCGTACAGGCCGAAGGTCTTCATACCGGTGCGCGCGACGCGCTGGGCGAGCTCGGTGGAGTAGAGCTTGCCCATGGACGCCTCGTAGTTGGGCAGCGTGCCCGCGGCGTGCATCGATGCGACGCGCAGCGCGAGGTTGTACATCACCTCGGACTCCACGTAGCGGTCGGCGACTTCGTTGCGCACGAGCGGCGCGCGGTTCGGCGAGGCGTTCGTGCTGGCGTGCGCGACCAGTTCGTCCATGTTGCGGCGGTGGGCGACGGCGCCGCCGATGCCGGAGCGTTCGTAGTCGAGCAGGGTCATGCCGACGTACCAGCCGCGGTTCTGCTCGCCGATGAGGTTGCTCGCCGGCACGCGCACGTCCTCGTAGAACGTCTCGTTGGTGGCGTGCTCCCAGCCCATGCTGACGATCGGGCGCACGCTCACGCCGGGCGTCGTGGCGTCGAGCACGAGGAACGAGATGCCGCGGTGCTTCGGCGCGTCGGGGTCCGTGCGGAAGAGGCCGAAGATCCAGTTCGCCTTGTGGCCGGCGGAGGTCCAGAGCTTCTGCCCGTTGATCACGTACTCGTCGCCGTCGCGCACGGCGCGGCATTGCAGCGAGCCGAGGTCCGAGCCCGCGCCGGGCTCCGAGAAGCCCTGCGCCCAGCGCAGCTCGCCGGTGAGCGTCGGCGCGAGGAACTGCTTCTTTTGCTCCTCGGTGCCGTGCACGAGCAGCGTGGAGCCGATCAGCGAGCCGCCGATCTCGGGGGCCTCGGCGAGCGCGAACTCCTGCTTGAGGATGAACTGGTCGAACGCCGAGAGGCTGGCGCCGCCGTGCTCCTTGGGCCAGTGGGGCTGGCCCCAGCCGCGCTCGGCGAGCGCCATCGCCCATTCCTTGGCGGCGGCTTGCTGGGGCGGCGTGCCGTTGTGGAGGTCCTGCTGCCAATCGTTCTCCAGGCCGCTGTCCTCGTGGCGACGGGACTCGTGGTCTTTGTAGTACGCGGGCAGCCGCTGCTGCAGGAACGTGCGGACGTTGCTGCGGAAGTCTGCCTGCTGCGTTGTGTCGTTCCAGTCCACGGTCGCCTCCTCCGGATGCCGCTGGTGGCCCTACTATGCGCCGCTGTTCGCTATTTATCGAGCCATGCGCCTTCGATCTGGGCGCCCCAGTCGTAGTACGACGAGTTGCTGTTGAGGATGCCGCCGAAGCGGATGCCGCGGAGCCAGGGCTGGTACGTCTCGATCGCGTAGGCGATCGGGAGCAGCGGCCGGTAGGCCTGGTCGAGGTCGCGGTCCCAGATCTGCTTGTGCAGGGCGCGGCGCTTCTGGGGGTCGAGCTCCGTCGACTGTTGCTCGGCCCACGTGTCCATCTGGGCGTCCTTGAGCTGCCAGCGGTTGCCGGGCGACTTCGAGTGGATGTGGTTGTAGAAGTACGTGTTGAGGTCGAAGCCGACGGCGCCCCAGCCGGTCGTCGACGCCTCGGGCAGCTTGCCGCCGACCCATTGCGAGTTGAACGAGGTGTAGTCCGTCTTGCCGCCGCGCATCTCGATGCCGGCCGTGCGGAACTGGTCCGCCAGCACCTCGGTGAGCCGGTCGCTCGCCGCGGAGTACGGGTAGTAGATGTAGTTGATGACGAACTTCTCCTGGCCAGCGGCCGCGAGCTGCTTCTTCGACTCGGCGATGTCGAGCTTCGCCCACGGGCCGAACTCGGTCGGCTCCTTGTCGAACACGGCGGTCCACGGGAACACCGGCAGGGTCTTCGCCAGGCCCTCGTAGACGAGTTGGGTGACGGCGGTGCGGTCGATGGCGAGCGAGATGCCGCGGCGTACGCGCTCGTCCTGCAGCTTTGGGTTCGAGAGGTTCATGCTGAACGGCGTGACGTTGTTGACGGTTGGCGTCAGGTTCACCTGCAGGTCGGGGACCGTCTTCATGATCTCGTCGACGTCGCGCTTGGCGGTGGTGAGGCCGTAGGCGTACTCGATCTGCTTCGCGCGGAACGAGCTGAGGCGCGCCGCCGCGTCGACGACGATGCGGAACTCGGCGCCGTCGAGCAGCACCGGGCGCCGCCAGTAGTCCGGGTTCTTGGCGAGCACGACTTTGTCGGAGGCGATCGCTTCCTTGAGGATCATCGGACCGGTGCCAATCGCCTTCTTGTCGATCTCGCCGCTGTCGACGAGCTCCTTCGGGAAGATCGTCTGGTAGCGGCTCGCGAGCGGCACCTCGAACTCGGGCGTGGGCTTCTTCAGCGTGACACGCAGCGTCGACGGGTCGACGGCGGTGATGGCGTCGACGTTCGTGTAGTAGGACTGGTGCACGCCCTCGGCCTGGTAGCGCTTGAGCGCGAACGCGACGTCCTCCGCGACGAGCGCGCGGCCGTTGAGGGGGGCGACGTTCTGCCACTTGATGCCGGGCTTCAGCTTGAACGTGAAGGTCAGCCCGTCCGGCGAGCGCTCCCAGCCTTGCGCGAGCTCGGGCTGCACTTCGACCTTGTACGGGTTGGTGTCCGGCCCGCCCTTGAGGCCGAGCAGGCGGTTGTAGATGAGGTTCGGCACGGTGATCGTGCCGCCGGCGGCCGACTTGGTGGTGTCCCAGGTGCTAACGTCCCAGGTGGTGGCAACGCGCAGCGTGCCGCCCGGCTTGGGGGTCTTGCCGGCGGGCTCCGGGAAGTTGAAGGCCCACGGGAGCGCGGGGTCCTTCGGGTAGCGCGGGTCGTTCGCGGCTGCGGTCTGGCCGCCCGTGGTGGCGCCGCTCGCAGGTGCGTCCGAAGCGGTCTCGTCGTCGTCGCCGCCGCAGCCGACGAGCGAGGCGAACATCAGGCCGGCGGCGCCGAGCGTGGCGCCGCGCAGCGCGCTGCGGCGGGTGAGGCGGAGCCGGCGCGGGGGGTTGTCGGGAGCGGCGGCGGCGGGAGCGGTAGCGTGTGCTGCAAAGGCGAGTCGATCGTCGCGGCCCATGGTGGTGTCTCCTGCCCAGGTCCCTCTGGTGGCACGCGCGATTCTACTATGTCCGTGATACCCCCAACCGCTGAAGCCGGGGCGGACGGGCGGGCGCGCGGACTCAGGCGGCCTGCGCCTGGGCGCCGGCGGCCCAGACACAGGCGCGGGCGCGCCCGGTGGCCTTCGCCGCGTAGAGGGCCTGGTCGGCGCGTTCGAGGAGCAGGGACAGGTCGCGCCCGTGCTCCGGTGCGCAGGCGAGGCCGGCGGAGAGAGTGAGCTCGGCGGGCATGCGCGGGTCCTCGCGCGACGCGCGCTGCACGTCCGCGAGTGTGCGATCGAGCGCGGCGAGCGCCTCGTCCATGGTGGCGCCTTCCATGATGAGCGCGAACTCCTCGCCGCCGAAGCGATAGACCATGTCGCGGTTGCGGCTGTTCGCCACGAGCGCGCGGCTCACGACTTGCAGCGCGACGTCGCCCGCGGCGTGACCGTATGTGTCGTTGAAGCGCTTGAAGTGATCGAGGTCGAGCATGGCGACGGCGAGGCTACGGCCGTCAAGCGCGGCGAAGCGCGTCGTGAGGTCGCGCGTGAGCTGGCGGCGGTTGGGCACGCCGGTCAGCGCGTCCGTGTTCACGCGCGTGTCGCTGGCCTCCAGGCTGCCGGCGGCGGAGATGGCCGACGCGACCTGCGCGGCGAGCATCTCCAGCATGCGCCGGTCGTCGTCGTCGAACGCGTCGGGGAGCGCGGACCAGCAGCCGACGACGCCGACGATGCACGAGCTGGCGATGATCGGCGCCATCACGCCGGAGGCCGCGCCCTCGACGCCGGCGTCGGCGATGTCGGATTCGGCGCCCGGGCCCATGAGCAGGCTACGCCCGCGTCCGGCGACACGGCGGGGGATGAGCGGGTCCGTCGGCAGGCCGTCGTGGCCGACCCAGGCGGCGGTTGCGTCCATCGCCGCGAGGGTCAGTCCCTGGTCCTGCGCGAGCCAGACGACGCCCAGTTCTGCGTCCAGCAGACGGAGCGCGGAGCTCGCGACGCTTTCTGCCACCCTGACGGCGTCCAGCTCGTCGGTGCTCTCAGCGGCGACCTGGTACAACGCGCGGAACTGCGCGTTGCGCCGCTCGATCGAGGCGGTGGTGCGCTCGAGCGATTGCCGCTCCTGCTCGGATCGCAGGAACATCGAGCGCAAGCGGCGGGAGATGAGGGTCGTCGTGAGCGTGAGTAGCGCCAGCACGGCGGCGACGGCCACGAGCACCGTGATGCTGGCCGCAGACGCAAGCTGCGCCGAGTGGCGGCTGTCGGCCTGCGCCTGCTCCGAGAGCTGCTCGGTCAGCCGTTCCGCGAGCTCGTGCAGCTCTACATGGATGTCGCGGATCGCGGCGAAATCCGCTGCGTCGCCGTTGACGGAGAAGCGTCGGAACGCCATTTCCTCGGCCTCGGCGAGCTCGCGGAGCCGCAGGATCGGGGGCGAAGGTCCCAGTTCGACGAGCCGGCGCGCGCTGTCCTGCTGGAGCCGGATTTGCTCGTAGATGCGCACGATGACGGCGGGCGTGAAGAACGCCGCGGCGGCCTGCCCGCGTTCGGCCTGGAGGAGGACATCGACGTAGTCCGTGGAGTGGTCGATCGCCGCGGTGAGCAGCGCGGCCTCGCTCGCCCGGCTCGCGCGGGCGGCGTCCGCGCTCACCAAGCGCAGCGCGCCGAACGCGACGGCGCCCAGCAGCACGCCGGCAGCGCCCACGGTGGCCAGCTGCAACGCGAACAGCCCGGGCCGGGGCATCCTGAACAAGCGGGCACGTGCGGGCATCGCGAGGCCTCCCCCGCGATCATCGGCCGGGCGCGGCTAGATCGGAGCCACGCACAGCACGGATGTGCGAATCGGCGCCAGGCGCCTCGCGGGGCGGGTCGCGTCTAGCCGCGCGCGACGCGGGCGCGCAGCGCGAGGAAGGCGAGCGGCAGCGAGACGAGGCCGACTGCGGCGACGGCGGCGAGCGCACCGGCGAGCTCGGCGGGGCGCCAGCCCTCCATCAGCAGGCTGCGCAGGCCGGCGAGCAGGTAGGTGACGGGGTTGAGGTCGGCCGCGGTCGAGAGCCAGCCGGAGAGCGCTTCCTTCGGGGCGAAGGCGGTGGTGAGGAACAGGAACGGCAGGAAGATGATGAAGCTCGTGTTGACCGCGGCGGGGTTGCCAGTGCGGAGCGCGATGGCGTACGGGAAGCCGGCGAAGACGAGGCCCCACAGCCCGGTCAGGATGACGAACACGACGATGCCGAGCGGTCCGGTGGTGTACTCAGCGCCGACGAGCACGCCGAGCAGCAGCACGGGGACGGCGAGCGCCATCACCATCACGAAGTCCGCGACCATCAGGCCCACCAGCAGCGCGAGGCGATTCACGGGGGTCATGAGCAGGCGGTCCAGGTAGCCGGTCTGGATGTCGGTGACGACGGCGTTGGCGCGCGAGACGCCGGTGACGCCGAAGAGCACGGCCGACGGGATCTGGAAGGCGCGGAAGTCGAGGCCGCCGAGGCCCGCCTCGACGAGCTGCTCGAAGGCGCCGATGTTCACGAAGAAGAAGAAGGCCGGGACGACGAGCGACGGGACGACGACCTCGGGGTCGCGCGGGATGGAGCGGAGGCCGCGCCCGGCGACGGTGAGCACGTCGTGCAGGAAGCTCGGGTCGTGGGGCGCAGCGTGCTGCGCCGTCATCCCGCGGCCTCCGCGGCGCCGATGCGATCGCCGGTGAGCGCGAGGAAGACGTCGTCGAGGGTGGGCGTGCGCAGCGTGAGATCGCGCACGGTGATGCTAGCGGCGTCGAGCGCGAGGGCGAGCGGCGAGAGCAGCTCGCCGCCGCGCGGGGCGCGGATGGTGAGCTCGGAGCCGACGACGTCGACGGCCTCGACGTGTGGGAGCGCGCGCGCGGCCGCGGCGGCGCGCTGCGGGTCGCCATCGATGCGTGCGGTCACGACGTCCGAGCCGATGCGGCGCTTGAGCTCGGCGGGGGTGCCTTCGGCGGCGAGCCTGCCGTGGTTGATGATGCCGACGCGGCCGGCCAGCGCGTCGGCCTCCTCGAGGTACTGCGTGGTGAGGAAGATGGTGGCGCCGTCGGCGTTGAGCCGGCGCACCTCGTCCCACACGCGCGCGCGACTGACCGGATCGAGGCCGCTGGTCGGCTCGTCGAGGAACAGCACCTCGGGGGTGTGCACGAGCGCGAGGGCGAGGTCCAGGCGGCGGCGCATGCCGCCGGAGTACGTGCCGACGCGGGCGTCGATGGCTGCGCCGATGTCGACGAGCTCGATCAGCTCGTCGATGCGGCGCGTGGCGGGGGCGCCGGCGAGGCCGTAGAGGCGGCACTGGAGGCGCAGCAGCTCGCGGCCGGACTGCTTCGGGTCGACGGCGGAGGCCTGGAGCGCGGCGCCGATGCGCAGGCGCACGCGGTTCGCGTCGCCGGCGACGTCGTGGCCGGCGACGGTGGCGCGGCCGGCGCTGGGCAGCAGCAGCGTGCAGAGGATGCGTACGAGCGTGGACTTGCCCGCGCCGTTGGGGCCGAGGAAGCCGTAGATCTCGCCGCGGGGGATGGCGATCGAAAGCGCGTCTACGGCGCGCAACTCTCCGAAGGTGCGCGTCAGGCCGTCGGTGTGGATGGCGAGGTCGGCGCGCGCTGCGAGCATCGATCTAGGCTACCACGGCCGCTCGTGCGCTCGAGGTCGCGCCACCGCGTTCACGGCGCTGCGCTCAGGCGGCGAGGTGGCGCAGCGTGAGGCGGCCGTAGGCGCAGCGGCAGTCCCGGTCGTACAACTCGAACGTGAAGACAGAGAGCGCCTGGCGGCCCGTCGCACGACGCGCCTCGAGCACGAAGCGCGCGCGCACGGTGGCGCCGATGCGCACGGGCGCTTCGAAGGTAACCTCCTGGCCCACGTGCTGCGCCGACGGTGGGAGGGGCATGCGCTCGGTCATCGCGGCGAGCGCCAGCGCGACGAGCGCGAGCGGCGGCGCGATGTGGGCATCGGCGGCTGCGGCTGCGCTGCGGGTGGCGAGCAGGTACGCGCGCGTCTCGGCGGCGCCGATCTCGAACTGGACGGTCGGCAGCACGTCGCCGGGGTTGATCGCGTCGAAGTCCACGAGCGCGGCGGGCTCGGGCGGGCGGCGGTCCATCGCAAGCTCCGATGCGCGCTCCCGGCCGCGGCGGCGGAGCGGGGCGCTCGATTGTCGCACCGCGCGGTGGCAGGGCCGAGCGGGGGGAGCAGGGGGCGCTAGCCGCCGTCCTCGGGCGCGTAGGGGACGACCTCCGGGCCGCTCGGACCGAGGATGATGGCGAGCCGCGTTGCGGTCGAGGCTTCAACGCGGGCGCGCAGCTCGGCGAGCGCCGCAGGCGAGGGCGGCGGCGCGTCGTCGCCGGCGAGGCGCCGCCAGACGCGTACACGGGCGCCGGGCACCGCGCGCAGCGCGGCGGCGATGTCGGCAGCGCCCGCGCCCGCGAGCACCACGATGTCGCGCGTCACGGCGGCGGCCGGCGGCGCGGCGGGCGCGGCGGCGCGGGTCGCCTGCAGATCCTCGCGCAGCACGAGCCAGTGGTAGAGCGCGATCGCGCCCGCGGTGAGCACGAAGGCGGCGCTCCAGCGGCCGTCGAAGAGCGCGCGCTGCAGCGTCGGCGTGTCGAGCAGCGCCTCGAACAGGCGGTAGAGCATGATCGTGAGGTTGATGAGCGTGCCGAGCACGGCAGCGCCGAAGATCGCGAACAGGTAGACGCGGCGCGACGGCGCCGGGCGCTCGGCGGGCGTCCGGGCAGCGGCGCGTTGCACGTCGGTCCAGTAGCGCGCCCACAGCGGCAGGCCGACGACGAGCAGGGTCAGCGCGACCGCGAGCTGGTTGCGCCACCAGCCCTCGCGGCGCGCGAACTCGGGCGCGCCCTGGGCCGCCACGTCGATGGCGAGCGCGAAGACCGCCAGCAGCCCGCCGGCGAGCAGCAGCAGGCCGGCGGCGCTGACCACGTAGCGGTAGATGCGCTCGGGCTCGCTGCGCACCGCGTACCGTGCGGCGGGCGCGTCGGCGGGTACGGCCCGTAGCACCGCGCGGTGGTACGCCCACGTGCACGCGCCGACGAGCAGCATGGCGACGACGCCGGGCAGCAGCGCGAAGTGGTCGACGGCGCGCTCCTGGTTCGGCTCGCCGATGATCCACTGCAGCACTGCGTAGACCGCGCGCGCGGTCGGGATCACGACGAGCGCGACGGCGGGAAGCACGCCGACGAGGAACAGGTACACGTGCGTGAGGGTGGTGCGCTCCGCGCGCTCGCGCGACGCACGCAGCCAGTACCACCACCAGATGAGCGCGCCGACGGCGGCAGCGACGAACCCGCGGCGTGCGTCGGCGGCCCAGTGGCCGGCGACCAGCGGCTCGCGCAGCGCGCCATCGTACGCGGCGACGAAGAGGCTCGTTGCGCCGGTAATCGCGCCGACGAGCAGCGCGTACAGCCCGATGAACGCGGCCCAGAAGGCGGCAAGCCGATCGAGCAAGCGTGTCGCGGTCGTGGATGGCGCTTCCGCGGCGACGGTGCGCTCGTGCAGCAGCCAGCCGATGCTCCACGCGACGAGCCAGCCCCAGTTGTCGGAGGCAAGGTCGCCGCGCG
>CAMDBZ010000029.1 GCA_945889565.1 Thermoflexus hugenholtzii JAD2
CGGAGGCAGCGCCGCGGGCGGCGGCTCGGGCGCGGTGGCGCCGTCGGCGGGCAGCAGCCCGGCGCCGTGGGCGCGCTCCGGCACGGCGCCGGCGAGCCGGTAACCAATGACGCCGTCACCGCCGGCGTACACGTAGTTGAACGGGGCACCACCCATGCGCGAGGCCGCGGCGTCGAACGCGGTGGTGTCGGCGGCGCGGCAGAGCGCGGCGAGCGCGCCGAACGTGTCGCCGGGCGCGAGCGCGCTCGATCGTAGCGCGATCGCGCGTTGCTCCCCCGGCACCGCGGGACCGATCACCGGCCCGTGGCGCGTCTCCAGCACGTGCTCCTCCACCGTCGCGCCGTCGCGCACGGCGAAGCGCTCGATGCGCGTCGCGCCGGTGGCCCAACCGCCGGGCGTGCGGTAGCGGTGCGGCGCGTCCGGGTCGATCGTCTCGATGTAGCAGTCGGCGGCGTCGGCGAGCCCGGCGGTGAGCCCCCAGGCGACGCGCCCGTTGTGCCCCATCAGCACCAGCGGCACGCCCGGCACGGTCGCGCCGACGACGTCGATGCCTCCGCCGCACACGTGCGCGACGTGCAACAGGCCGGGCAGGCGCGAGGCCATGTGCGGATCGCTCGCGAGCAGCGGAGCGCCGCTCACTGTGCGCTCGCCCGTCACCGCCCACGCGTTGGAGGCGGCGCCTGCGGGCAGCCCCGCCTGCATGGCGTCCCGGTACGCGGCGAGCACGCGCGCGGCCGCAGGCGCGTACGGCGCGCCGGTCACGGTATGCCCACCATCCGGGTAGGCGGGGTCAACGGCGGCTGCGCGCTCCGGCCCCACCTCGAGCAGCAGCTGCTCGCGCAGCAGCTCGGTGTCCCAGTTCGCGGTGAACACGAACTGCATCAGCCGGCCGACCACCAGCGAGTGCTCCGCGTGCCATGGCTCCGGTTGCACAGCGAGCAGCGCGTACTCGGGCGGGAGCACGCGCAAGGAGCGGATGCCCGCGTTCACGCCGGCGGCGTACGCGAACAGCAGCGCGCGGTCGGCCGCACCGGTGTGCGCGAGGTCGCGCCCGCCGATGCCGGCGAGCCCGAGCCGGCGCACGAAGCGATCGCCATCGAGCGCGCCGCGGCCGGTCCATTCGGCGGTGCGCCCGAGCGCCGTCATGCGCAGCGAGTCCATCTGGAACAGCCGGTCCTGCGCGTGCACGAAGCCTTGCCCGAAGCAGGCATCGGCCTCGCTCTCCGCGAAGACGTGCGGCACGCTGAAGCGGTCCCGCTCGATGGCGACCGGCGCCGCGCAGCCTGCGGCCGTGACGCGGCCGTCGACGACGGGGTGCGCGCGGCCGCTCGCGATGAGCGCGGCAGCGCCCGCGGCGCGCCGCGCCAGCGACGCGAGGCGGCCCGCGCTCGCCAGCCGTTCGCGCACGCGGCTAATCGGGATGGTCGATCGCGCGGATCTTGTCGAGGCGCTGCTGGTGGCGCCCGCCCGCGAAGGTCGCGTCGCGGAACGCGCGCAGCACCTCGGACGCGACCCCGCGACCGATCGACCAGGCGCCGAGGCAGAGCACGTTCGCGTCAGTGTGCTCGCGCGCGCGCCGCGCCGCGAAGGTGTCGTGGCACAGCGCCGCGCGCACGCCGGGCACCTTGTTCGCCGCGATGGACGGCCCAACGCCGTTCGAGCAGATCAGCACGCCGAAGTCATGCTCGCCCGCGGCGACCGCCCGCGCGAGCGGGATCGCCACGTCCGGGTAGTCCATCGACTGCTCGGAGTGCGTGCCGAAGTCCGTCACCTCGTCACCCAGCGCTGCGAGCTCGGCGCGCAGGATCTCCTTCAGGGCGAACCCGGCGTGGTCGGCGCCGATGGCGATACGCATGATGTTCCTCGCGTGACGGCCTCGACACCCATCGTAGCGGCCGCGTGCGCGACGGCCTAGCGGTCCGCCGTCAGGGCGCCAGCCCGAGCGCGGCAGCCGTCAGCGGCCCCTCGCGCAGCACGAGCGGCGGCTCGACCGTGAGGTCGACGACGGTCGAAGCGACGCCCTCACGCAGGCCGCCGTCGAGGATCAGCAGGTCGGGCCCGAAGCGTGCGGCGATCGCGGCGGCGGTGGTCAGCGGCGGCTCGCCGCTGCGGTTCGCGCTCGTCACTGCGAGCACGCCGCCGCAGGCGCGAATCACGGCCAGCGCCAGCGTGTCGTCCGGCTGGCGCACGCCGACGCCACCCCCCGGCCCCACGAGCCGCGGGGCGAGCCCCGCCCGGGCCAGCGCGCGCACCACGAGCGTGAGCGGCCCCGGCCAGCGGGCAGCGAGCGCCGCGAACGCGGGGGGCGGGTCGACGAGGGCGGCGGCGCGTGCCGGGGCATCGATGAGCAGCGCGATCGGCTGGGCCGGGTCGCGGCCCTTGAGCTCGTACAGCCGCTCCACGGCGGCGGCGTCCGTGGGGAGCGCCGCGAGCCCGTAGACCGTGTCGGTGGGCAGCGCGACGACCTCGCCGGCCGCGAGCGCGGCGACGATCTGGTCAGTGTGTGACGCGTCGAGCACGGGCATCGGCGACCCTCCTGCGCCTTGCGGAGCGCGTTACGTTGACCGGACTATAGGGCGTCGATACGATCCGCCCCTAGCGGGCTCTCCCCCCGAAACCAGGGCGCCATGGCCGACATCACAGAGGCAGCCGCCGCGCCGCCGCGGATTCGCACTTCCGGCGACCGCGAGGTCGGCGCGTACCTCGAGATCGCCGAGGCACGCGAGCCCGGGCACGTCTTCCACCCCGCCCCCAACGCGCCCGAGGCCGTGGTGGTGCTGGACTACGGCGGGCAGTACGCGATGCTCATCGCGCGCCGCATCCGGGACGCAGGCGTGTTCTCGGAGCTCGTGCCGTGGAACACGCCGCCGGAGCGGCTCGACCACCTGCGCATCAAGGCGTTCATCCTCTCGGGTGGCCCGGCCTCGGTGTACGAGCCCGGCGCGCCGACGCTGCCCGACTACGTGATCGCGTCGGGGCTGCCGGTGCTGGGCATCTGCTACGGCATGCAGTTGCTCGCGCATACGCTCGGCGGGCGCGTCGCGCCGACGAAAACGCGCGAGTACGGGCACGCGGTGATCCGCGTCGCGGACGCCACCAGCCCGTTGCTACGGGGCCTGCCGTCGACGTTGCCCGTGTGGATGTCGCACGGCGATCACGTGGTGGAGCTGCCGCCGGGCTTCCGCGCGATCGCGCAATCGGACAGCTCGCCCGTGTCGGTGATGGCGGACGCCGCGGGGCACCTCGGCATCCAGTTCCACCCGGAGGTCGTGCACACGCCGCAGGGCGGGCAGCTGCTGCGCAACTTCTTGTTCGAGGTGGCGGGCTGCGCCGGCGACTGGACCGCGACGAACTTCATCGAGGAGTCGATTCGCACGATCCGCGAGCGCGTGGGCACGGGGCGCGTGATCTGCGCGCTGTCCGGCGGCGTCGACTCTGCGGTCGCGGCCACGCTCGTGCACCGCGCGATCGGGGACCAGTTGACGTGCATCTTCGTCGACAACGGCCTGCTGCGCGCCGAGGAGCCGGAGCGCGTCGTCGCGACGTTCAGCCAGCACATGGCGATGAACCTGCTGCACGTCGATGCCACCGAGCGCTTCCTCGCGACGCTCGAGGGCGTGACGGACCCGGAGGAGAAGCGCAAGCGCATCGGCACGACGTTCATTCGGGTGTTCGAGGAGGAGGCGCGCACGCTCGGCCGCGTCGACTTCATCTGCCAGGGCACGACGTACCCGGACGTGATCGAGTCCGCGTCGGCCGATGGCAGCGCGGCCGCGAAGATCAAGACGCACCACAACGTCGGCGGGCTGCCGCCGGACATGCAGTTCACGCTGATCGAGCCGCTGCGCCACCTGTTCAAGGACGAGGTGCGCCGCGTCGGTCACGAGCTGGGGCTGCCGGACGAGATGGTCTACCGCCAGCCGTTCCCCGGGCCCGGCCTCGCGATCCGCGTGATCGGCGAGGTGACGCGCGAGAAGCTCGCAGTGCTGCGCGCGGCGGACTGGATCGTCATGGACGAGATCAAACAGGCGTCGCTGTACTACGACCTCTGGCAGTCGTTCGCGGTGCTGACAGACACGCGCACCGTCGGCGTGCAGGGCGACTTTCGCACGTACGGCTACTGCGTCGCGCTGCGCTGCGTCACCGCCGAGGACGCGATGACCGCGGACTGGGCGCGCATCCCGTACGACCTGCTGGCGCGCATCTCCACGCGCGTGGTCAACGAGGTGCCCGACGTGAACCGCGTGGTCTACGACATCACCTCGAAGCCCCCCGGCACGATTGAGTGGGAGTAGGCGAGTGGGAGTGAGCGAGTGGGAGTAGCCGCGTGACGGACGCCGGCCCCCTGCTGCAGGCGATGCACGAGGCGCTGGAGCGCTACGACGCCGCGCACCGGCTGAAGGTGCACTGGCTCGACGGCCTCGCGACGCGCGGCCTCGACGACGCGGGCGCGCGCACGTACTACCAGCTGTGCGTGGAGGAGGAGACCGCGCGCGCCGGCTGGGTGCAGGCCTCCGCGGGCTACGTCGCCGCGCTCGCGGGCGCGCAGCTCCGATGAGCGGCGTGCGATGAGCGCGCTGCGCGTGCTGCTGCTGGGCGGTGGCGGGCGCGAGCACGCGATGGCGTGGAAGCTCGCGCAGTCGCCGCGGCTCGGCGCGCTGTGGACCGCGCCGGGCAACGCGGGCACCGCGCAGTACGGCCCGAACCTGCCGCTGCGCACGAGCGACCCCGACGCCGTGCTCGCGCTGGCCGAGGAGCTGCGCGCGGAGCTCGTGATCGTCGGGCCGGAGGACCCGCTGGCGGCGGGGGTCGCGGACCGGCTCGCGGCGGCGGGCGTGCCGGTGTTCGGGCCGTCGCGCGCGGGCGCGGAGATCGAGTGGTCGAAGACCTTTGCGAAGCAGTTGCTGCGCGACGCCGGCATCGCGACCGCGCGCGCGCAGGCGTTCGACGACGCGCCGAGCGCGCTCGAGTACGCGCGTGCGCTCGGCGGCGCGTGCGTCGTCAAGGCGGACGGGCTCGCCGCCGGCAAGGGCGTGACGGTGTGCGACGACCTCGAGCAGGCCGCCGCGGCGATCGAACAGGCGCTCGTCGCTCGCGCGTTCGGCCCGGCGGGGGCACGCGTGCTCATCGAGGAGCGGCTCTACGGGCCGGAGACGTCGGCGCACGCGTTCACGGATGGGGTGACCGTCGCGCACATGCCGTTCTCGTGCGACCACAAGCCGGCGTTCGACGGCGACCGCGGCCCCAACACCGGCGGCATGGGCGTGTACTCACCCCCCTCTTGGCTCGAGCCAGCGACTGCGCGCGCCATCGAGCGCGACGTGACCGAACGCGCCGTGGCGGCGCTGCGCGCGGCGGGCCGCGCGTACCGGGGCGTGCTGTACCCCGGCATGATGCTGACGGCGGACGGCCCGCGTGTGATCGAGTTCAACGCGCGCTTCGGCGACCCGGAGACGCAGGCGCTGCTGCCGCGGCTGCGGTCGGACCTGCTCGCCATCTGCGAGGCCGTGGCCGCGGGCCGGCTCGCCGGCGTGCCGGTCGAATGGGACGACGCGGCCACCGTCGGCGTGGTGATGGCGGCGGGCGGCTACCCCGGCGCATACGCGAGCGGCGCGCCGATCACGGGCCTCGACGCGGTCGACGCGGACGTGCAGGTGTTCTTCGCTGGGGCGCAGCGCGATGCGGACGGGACGGTGCGCACTGCGGGCGGCCGCGTGCTGTGCGTCGTCGCGCGCGGCGCGAGCGTCGAAGCCGCGCGCGCGCACGCGTACGACAACGTGCGACGCATCCACTTCGAGGGCGCGCACTTCCGCACCGATATCGCGGCGCGCGCCGCCGCCCCCGTCGAGGTCCGCCGGTGAGCCGCCCGATGAGCCACCGATGAGCGAGGTGCGCTGCCCGATGCGCGAATGCCGCCGCCGCATCGACCTCGATGCGTTGCCGGCGCTGCCGCAGCGGCCGGCGCCCGCGCCGTGCCTGCACTACATCGCCGCGTGGGGCCCGGGTCGTGGCTCGTTCGCGCAGGAAGTGCTGTGGGGGCTGGAGGGCAACCGCGAGCTCGTGATTCGCAACCTGCGCCCGGCCGAAGTGCCCGCCGCCGTCCTCAACGCGCAGGCCGAGGCGCTGCTCGCGGGCGCGCGGCAGTTCGCGCACGTCGTCGACGACACGGCGCTCTTTGGCGACCCGCACGAGCGCGACGCGGTCAGTCGGGTGTGGGCGCAGCTGATCCTCGGGCCGGACCCGATGGTCGCGCGGGTCAGCGCGTGAGCCGGCGATGATCCCGCGCTACAGCCGCCCGGAGATCGCCGCCATCTGGAGCGACGAGACGAAGTTCGAGCGCTGGCTCGCGGTCGAGATCGCGGTGGTGCAGGCGTGGGCCGACGCCGGCGTGGTGCCGCGCGCGGACGCCGAGCGCATCGCCGGCGCGCGCATCGACCTCGCGGCGATCGAGCGCTACCTGGCGGAGACGCATCACGACATGACGGCCTTCCTGCGCTCCGTCGCAGACTCGCTCGGCCCGGAGTCCCGCTGGGTGCACTACGGCCTGACCACGAGCGACGTGTGGGACACGGCGACGAGCCTGCAGCTGTGCGCAGCCGCCGACGTGCTGGCGGCACAGCTCGCTACGCTGCGCGAGGTCGTCGCGCGGCGCGCGCTCGAGCACAAGGACACGATCTGCATCGGGCGCACGCACGGCGTGCACGCGGAGCCGACGACATTCGGGCTGAAGCTCGCGGTGTGGGTCGATGAGCTCGCGCGCCAGGAGGCGCGGCTCGCCGACGCGCGGCGCACGGTCGCCGTCGGCAAGTTCGCGGGCCCCGTGGGCACGCACGCGACGGTCCCGCCGGCCGTCGAGGAGGCGGCGTGCGCGCGGCTCGGCGTCGCCGTCGCGCCGGTAGCCACGCAGGTGCTGCAACGCGATCGCCACGCGTTCTACCTCGCGGTGCTCGCCGGGATCGGCGCGTCGCTGGAGAAGTTCGCCACCGAGGTACGGGGGCTGCAGCGCACGGAGATCCTCGAGGTCGAGGAGCCGTTCACGGCCGGCCAGACAGGCTCGTCCTCGATGCCGCACAAGCGCAACCCGGAGCTGTGCGAGCGCGTCTGCGGGCTCGCGCGCACGCTGCGTGGCTACGCGCTCACGGGGTTCGAGGACGTCGCGCTGTGGCACGAGCGCGACATCTCGCACTCGAGCGCCGAGCGCATCGTGTTCCCGGACGCGACGGGGCTGCTGGCGTACATGCTGCACATCTTCACGGGCGTCATGGACGGCCTGGTTGTATACCCGCAGCGCATGCGCACGAACCTCGAGCGAACGCAGGGGCTCGTGTTCTCGCAGAAGGTACTGCTCGCGCTGATCGACCGCGGACTGGGGCGCGAGGCCGCGTACCACATCGTGCAGCGACACGCGCTCGACGCATGGGAGCACGGCACGCCGTTCCGCGCGCTGCTGGACGCCGACGCCGAGGTGCGCACGCACCTCGACGGCGCAGCGCTCGACGCGATCTTCGACTACGCGCCGTACCTCGTGCACGTCGACACGTCGTTCCGCCGGCTCGGCCTGCTGCCGTGAGCGGCGAGCCCGCGCGGGAAGGCGTACTGCTGGTCACGGATCGCCCGGGGCTCGTCCATCGTGGCAAGGTGCGCGACAGCTATGCGCTCGGCGACGATCGGCTGTTGCTGGTGGCGACGGACCGCATCTCGGCGTTCGATGTCGTGCTGCCGAACGGCATCCCGCGCAAGGGCGAAGTGCTGACGCGGCTCGCGGCGTGGTGGTTCATGCGCACGCGCGAGGTGGTGCCGAACCACTTCGTCGCGGTGCTCGACGCCGACAACGCCGCGCAGCTCGGCATCGACGCCGACCCCGCGTGGTACGGTCGCGCGACGATCGCGCGACGCGCCGAGCCGTTGCCGGTGGAGTGCGTCGTGCGGGGCTACCTCGCGGGCTCGGGCTGGGCTGACTACCAGCGCAGCGGCGCCATCAGCGGCATCGCGCTGCCGCCCGGCCTGCGACAGTGCGAGCGGCTGTTCGAGCCGATCTTCACGCCGACGTCGAAGGCGGCGGCGGGGCACGACGAGCCGCTGACGTACGCGGAGGTCGAGGCGCTGGTGGGGCCGGAGCGCGCGCACGTGATGCGCCTGCGCGCGCTCGCACTGTACCGCTACGCAGCGGACGTCGCGCTCGAGCGCGGCATCATCATCGCCGACACGAAGTTCGAGTTCGGCATGCTCGACGGCGAGGTGACGCTGATCGACGAAGCGCTCACGCCGGACTCATCGCGCTTCTGGCCGCTCGACGCGTACGCGCCGGGCCACGACCAGCCCTCGTTCGACAAGCAGTACGTGCGCGACTGGCTGGCCGCCTCCGGCTGGAACCGCGAGCCGCCGCCGCCGGCGCTCCCGCCCGAGGTCGTGCGCGCGACGAGCGAGCGCTACCTCGAAGCGTACCGCCGCCTCACGGGCGCGCCGCTGCCGGACCCGCCCGCAGAGGAGCACGAGGAGCGCTGATGCCCGACTACCTCGCCCGCATCGACGTGATGCTCAAGCCGCTGGTGAACGACCCGCAGGGGCTCGCGGTGCGCGACGGCCTGCACACGCTCGGGTTCGCGGGGGTCGCCGCGGTGCGCGTCGGCAAGCACATCGAGCTGCGCGTCGCGGCCGCGGACGCCGCCGCGGCCGAGCAGGCGGTACGCGCGATGTGCGAGCAGCTGCTCGCGAACCCTGTGATCGAGCAGTTCAGCTTCGCCGTGACGCAGGCGGCCGCCGCGAGCTAGTCGCCGCGCAACCCGCGCAGCACCGCCGCATGCAGCAGGCCGTTGGTGGTGATGCAATGGCCGGCGTCGAGGCGCGCGCGGCCGTCGACATCCGTGAGGGCGCCCCCCGCTTCCTCCACGATCACCTGCACGGCCGCGATGTCCCAGGGGGCGATCTCGCCCTCCAGCATGACTTCGGCGGCGCCTTCGGCGACCAGGCAGTGGCCCCAGAAGTCGCCGAAGCCGCGCTGCCGCCAGGCGCCGCGCAGCAGCGCGTCGGCGCGGCCGCCCCACGCGTCGAGCGTGAGCCGGTACGAGCCGTACGCGACCTGCGCATCCTCGAGGCGCGCGACGCGGGAGACGGCGATGCGCTCGCCGCCGCCGGCACCGCTCGCGCGCAGCTCACCGCGGTAGGCGCCCAGGCCGCGCCCCGCCCACCAGCGCGTGCCCAGCGCCGGCGCCGACGCGACGCCTACCTCCACGCGCCCGCCGCGCTCGCAGGCGACAAGCGTGGCCCACACGGGGATGCCGCGCACGAAGTTATGCGTGCCGTCCACGGGGTCGACGATCCAGCGCGGCGGCGGCGGCGCGCCGGGCTGCGCGTGCAGCGACATCGGCGCACGCGTCTCGCCCTCCTCTTCGCCCAGCACGCTGTGGCCCGGGTAGCGGTCACCGATGCGCGAGCGCAGCAGCGATTCCGTCTCCGTGTCGGCGAGCGTGACGTAGCTCGCGTCCGCCTTGCGCCACGCCGTGCCGCCGCCGCGGTAGTGGCGCAGCGTCACGGCGTCCGCGGCGTCGGCGAGCGCGAGCGCGAAGGCGAGCAGCTCGGCGGTCGTGGGCTCGGGCATGCGTCGAGGCTAGGCGCGCGCGCAGCGAGGGGCAAACGCGACGACGCGGGACGCGCGTCCTGGCGCGAATCGCTTGCGACACCGCAGGGAGACCGCTATAGAGGGCGAAGACAGGAGCGCCAATGCCGACCATCGAGGAGAACCAGCTCGTCTGGGACAACGCGTACGACTGGAGCGCCGCGGGGGACGAGTGGTCCGGCGCGTGGGGCACTGCCGAGATGCAGTGGTACATGACCCTGCTGCCGAGGATTCACGCGTTCCTGCCGGCCCCGACGATCCTCGAGATCGCGCCCGGGTTCGGTCGCTGGACGCAGTTCCTCAAGGATCGGTGCGACCGACTGGTCGTCGTCGACCTCTCCGAGCGCTGCATCGAGGCGTGCAAGGAGCGCTTCCGCGACGACGCGCACATCACGTACCACGTCAACGACGGCAGGTCGCTCGCGATGGTCGAGGACCACTCGATCGACTTCGCCTTCAGCTTCGATTCACTCGTGCACGCGGACGCAAGCGTGCTCCAGGCGTACCTGGAGCAGCTCGCGACGAAGCTGACTCCAGACGGCGTCGCGGTGCTCCACCACTCGAACTCGGGCGAGTACGCGAGGAGCGCGCCGCTGCTGCGCAAGCTGCCCGGCAGCGGCAAGGCCGGCTCGCTCGGCCTGCTGGGCGCGTACGTGCGCTACGCGCCACGGCTCCGCAACGTGCCGGTCGGCCGGCAGCTGCTCGCCGGGCTGCACCGGCTCGGCCTCGTCGACCTGTACTGGCGCGACCGGACCGTGAGCGCGGCCAGCTTCCGCGTGCAGGCCGAGGCGGCCGGGCTGCGCTGCGCGAGCCAGGAGCTGATCGGCTGGCTGCGCACGCGACGGTTGATCGACTGCATCAGCGTCGTCACCCCGGCCGGCTCGCGCTGGGCGCGCTCCACAGTCGTGGTGCGGAACCCGCGCTTCATGCGCGAGGCGGAGCAGGCGCGCGCGATCGCGCCCGCCTACTCGCTCACGCTCACCGCGGGCGCGCGCAACGCGCCACGCGCGACGGCAGGCACGCGGCGCGTCCCCTAGGCTGAGAGCGTCCCCTTCGTACTGGCGACCTCGCCCAGCAGCCGCTCGTCCGGACGCGTGGCCGCATCGAGCGCGCGGCCCAGCGCCTTCATCGTCGCCTCGGCGATGTGGTGGTCGTTCGCGCCCGCGAGCTGCCTGGCGTGCAGCGTCAGCCGCGCGCCCGTCGCGAAGGAGCGCAGTACGTGGGGCACCATCTCCGTCGGCGCCTCGCCCACGCGCTCGCCGACGAACGCGAATTGCGTCGCCGCGTACGGTCGGCCCGACAGGTCGATCGCGACCTGCACCAGCGCTTCGTCAAGCGGGACGGTCGCGTCGCCCATGCGCACGATGCCCGCGCGCTCGCCGAGCGCCGCGTCGAACGCCGCCCCCAGGGCCAGCGCGCTGTCCTCCAGCGTGTGGTGCGCGTCCACGTGCAGGTCGCCGTCGCACGTGAGGGTGACGTCGAAGCGGCCGTGACGCGCGAACGCCTCCAGCATGTGGTCGAAGAAGCCGACGCCGGTGCGT
>CAMDBZ010000030.1 GCA_945889565.1 Thermoflexus hugenholtzii JAD2
CGACGACCCCGTCGAGATGGCGCGCCGTTGGGCGGCGCGTGGGGCGCCGCGCCTGCACGTCGTCGACCTCGACGGCGCGCGCGAGGGCCGGCCCGGGCACGCCGCGGCCGTGCACGCGATCGCGCGCGCGGTGGCGTGCCCCGTGCAGACCGGCGGCGGGCTGCGCGACCTCGCGGCGCTGCGGGCGGCGCTTGCGGGCGGCGTCGCGCGCGTCGTGCTGGGCACGGCGGCGGTGAAGGACCCGGCGCTGCTGCGCGGCGCGGTCGCCGAGCTCGGCCAGCAGCTCGTCGTCTCCGTCGACGCGCGGGACGGGCGCGTGCGGCTCGAGGGCTGGACCGAGGGCTCGGCGCTCGAGGCCGGCGCGCTCGTCGGCGAGCTCGTCGCGCTCGGTGTGCGGCGGATCGTGTACACCGACATCAGCCGCGACGGCGTGGCGGACGGCCCCAACATCGCGGCCTACGCCGAGCTCGTGGCGCGCGGCGACATCGCCGTGATCGCGGCGGGCGGCGTGTCGCGCCTCGACGACGTGCGGGCGCTCGCGCGCTGCGGCGTGGAGGCGGCGATCATCGGGCGGGCGCTCTACACGGGCGACATCGCGCTCGAAGCCGCGCTGGAGGCGGCCGCGGCGTGCTGACGCGGCGCGTCATCCCGTGCTTCGACGTCGCGAATGGGCGCGTGGTGAAGGGCGTGTCGTTCGTGGCGCTGCGCGACGCGGGCGATCCCGTCGAGCTGGCTGCGCAGTACGACCGCGGCGGCGCGGACGAGCTCGTGTTCCTCGACATCACGGCGTCGTCTGAGGGGCGCGCGAGCGTGTACGAGATGATCGCGCGCACGGCGGACCAGGTGTTCATCCCGCTCACCGTCGGCGGCGGCGTGCGCAGCGTGCAGGACATGCGGCAGATGCTCGCCGTGGGCGCGGATAAAGTGTCGATCAACACCGCGGCGGTCGAGCGGCCGGAGCTTGTGAACGAGGGTGCGTACCGCTTTGGCTCGCAGTGCATCGTCGTGGCGATCGACGCGAAGCGCGTCGCGCCGGACGGCGATGGCGGGCCGCGCTGGGAGGTGTACTTGCACGGCGGGCGCACGGCGACCGGCATCGACGCCGTCGCGTGGGCGCGCGAGGCGGTGGCACGCGGGGCCGGCGAGTTGCTCGTCACGTCGATGGATACGGACGGGCACCAGGACGGCTACGACCTGCCACTGCTGCGCGCCGTGCGCGCGGCGGTGGACGTGCCGATCGTGGCGTCGGGTGGCGCGGGCACGCCGCAGCACCTCGTCGACGCGCTGGTGGAGGGCGGGGCGGACGCGGTGCTCGCGGCGTCGATCTTTCACTTCGGGACGTACACGATCGGTTCGATCAAGGAGTACCTGGCGGCGCACGGCGTGCCCGTACGCCCGGTCCGACGAGACACTGAGCGAGGAGCCGACGCGTGAGCAGCATCGATCCCGCGGCGCTGCGCTACGACGCGCAGGGGCTGATCCCGGCCGTGCTCCAGCATCGCGACACGCGCGAGGTGCTGATGGTCGGCTACATGAACGAGCAGACGCTGCGCCGCACGCTCGCGCTCGGCGAGGCGGTGTTCTGGTCGCGCAGCCGCCAGGAGGAATGGCACAAGGGCTCCACCTCAGGGGACCGCGTGCGCGTGCACGCCATCGACACCGATTGCGACGGCGACGCGCTGCTGCTGCAGGTGGAGCTGCTGGGCGCGGGCGTCTGCCACACGGGCTCGCGCTCGTGCTTCGTCGAGCTTGCGACTGGCGCGACGAGGGCGGTGCGCGGGTGAACGCGGCGGCGAGCGCGGCGGCGGCGCGGCCCCCGTTTCGCGTCTCGCACGTGCTGCTCGACGTCGACGGCACGCTCGTCGACTACGGCAGCGCGCTGCGCGCGGCGTTTGCCGCTGCCGCCGCGCGCTGCTCCACGCTCGCGGGCAGCGCCGTCCACGGCGACGCGCTGTTGCAGCTGCGCATCGCGGTCGGTCGCGAGCCTTCGTGGGCGGCGCGACGGCCGAGCGAGCTGCGCTACGAGACGCTGCGCCGCGCGCTCGCCGAGCACGGCGCCGACTCCGACGCGGGCGTGCGCGCGGCGCTGCGCGACTACGAGGTGGCGCGCGACGGCGCGCTGCACGTGTTCCCGGATGTGCACGACGCGCTCGGCGCGTTGCGCGCGCTCGGCATCACGCTGATCGCGGCGTCGAACGGCAACGTCGACTTGCGGGCGGTCGGCCTTGACGGGTACATCGCGGGCAGGCACTACGCGGACGAGGTGGGCGTCGCGAAGCCGGACGCGCGCTTCTTCAGCGGCGCGCTCGCGCGCTGGGGCGTCGCGCCCGCTTCGGCGCTCGCCGTCGGCGACCGCTTCGACAACGACTACGCGCCCGCGCGCGCGGCCGGCCTGCACGCCGTGCTGCTCGATCGCGCGGCGGCGGTGAATGACCCCGCGATCGTGCGCGTGCGCTCGCTTGCAGAGCTTCCCGCGCTCGTGGCATTGGCGGTCTAACGGGAGGACGCTCGCGTCGCGAGCACGAGCCAGCGCCCGAGCGCGAACGCACCGAGCACCCCGGCGCGGATGCATGCCTGCTGCGTGCGTGGCACGCTGCGGTCCGGGCGGTATCGCGCTTCGGACCTCGCCTGCTGGTACACCACGGCTCGCCTGCGATTCATGACCGACGCGGTCAACAGCATCTGGGTAGCATTCGGCGTGAGGGCAGGGCGCCGGCGGAGGTTATGCCGGGCCGGCGGCCGCTCCGCGCTCCTCGGCGATGGCGCGATCGAGGGCGGCGATGGCCACCTGGATCTGCTCATCGTCGGGCGCGCGCGTGGTCAGCTTCTGGAGCGCCATGTTGCCGGCGAAGAGCCAGCGCACGACGGGCCAGCGCTGGTGGAAGCCGGCGAAGCGGATCGCCTCGTAGGCCACGGCGGCGATCAGCGGGATCAGCACCACCCGCGAGGCGAGCCGCCACCACAGCGGCGGCGAGCCGAGCAACGCGAACACCAGCACGGCCACCACTCCCACCGTGAGCAGGAACGAGGTGCCGCAGCGCGGATGTTCCTTGGCGAAGCGCCGCACGGCGGGTACCGTCGGCTCCTGGCCCTGCTCGAAGGCGTGGATCGTCATGTGCTCCGCGCCGTGGTACTGGAAGACGCGTGCGATCTCCTCGGAGCGCCCGATCGCCCACACGTAGCCGACGAGGAGCGCGATGCGGATCGCGCCTTCCAGCCCGACGACGGCGAGCCCGGGCAGGAACGCCTCCAGCCACGCTGTCCCGACGACCGGCAGGAGGAAGAAGATCGCGACTCCGAACGCCATCGATGCGGCCATCGTCAGCCACGTGACCAGGCCGAGCGTACGCGCCTCGGCGGCGTCACCGGGAGCGCCCGCCGCCACCGCGGCCGACCACGCGAGCGCGCGCATGCCCAGCGCGAGCGTCTCCCACAGTACGGCCACGCCGCGCACGAACGGGACGCGGCGCACGGCGGCGCTGTAGATGCCGCCCAGCGGCTCCGAGCGCAGCACGATGGTGCCGTCCGGCTGGCGCACGGCGATCGCCATCGCGCGCGGGCCGCGGATCATCACGCCCTCGATGACGGCCTGACCGCCGTACGTCGGGCGGCTTACGGGCATGCGTCGACGTCGCTACGCACGCTCGCGTAGCGCGGGCGCGAACGCGCCGCGGCGGCGGCTACTGTTCGCGCTTCGCGTAGCGGCGGCGGAAGCGTTCCACGCGGCCGGCGGTGTCGACGATGCGCTGCTCGCCCGTGAAGAACGGGTGGCACGCGCTGCATACGTCGACGCGCATCTCGGCCTTTGTCGACGTGGTCTCCCAGCGCGCTCCGCACGAGCACGCGATCACGCATGGGACGTTTGTGGGGTGGATATCGGTCTTCATTGCGCACGCCCTCCGACTACGCGATCTCGGCCGCGACGCCGGCGGCCAGCTCGGCCGGGAGCGCGACGGGGAAGATCGCTACCTGCTTGCGGCGCCCCTTGGCGTACGGCGCGAACTTGACGGTGCCTTCGATGCGCGCCCACAGCGTGTGGTCGCGGCCGACGCCGACGTTCTCGCCGGCGTGGATGCGTGTGCCGCGCTGGCGCACGATGATCGAGCCCGCCGTGACCAGCTGGCCATCGAAGCGCTTCACGCCGAGGCGTTGCGAGTTGGAGTCCCGGCCGTTCTTGCTGGAGCCGCCGGACTTCTTGTGGGCCATCGCGTACCTCTTCCTGTGCCTGGCCGGTGCGGAGGCGCCGCTCACGAAGCGGTGGCGACGCGATCGCGCCGCCGCGGTGGGCGTTAGCCCGCGCTGATGCTCGTGATCGTGATGCGCGTCAGCTGCTGGCGGTGGCCGCGCTGCTGGCGGCGGCGCGTCTTGTTCTTGTACTTGAAGGCGATCACCTTCTTCGCGCGCACGTGCTCGGCGACCTGCGCCGCGACGCTCGCGCCCGGCACCGTCGGTGCGCCGATGCTGACGGTGCCGTCGCGGTCCACGAGCAGGACGTCGAGCGCGACATCGGAGCCGGGCTCACCCTCTAGCCGGTCGACGACGATCTCGTCGCCTTCGCGCACGCGATACTGCTTCCCGCCGCTGCGGATGATGGCGTACATGAGCCCCCTCGGAATATGTGACCATAGTAGTGTAGGAATCAGTCCCACGCCGGTCAACGCGGTCGGTGGGGAGGGGGGGCGCCTGGACCTCGTCGACCTGCTGACGGCGCCCTACGATGCGGTCAACTGGCTCGCCGACCGTATCTTTGTGCTGCTTTCAGAGCTGTTCCGCGACTACGGTACGCCGATCGTGTTCGTGGCAGCGCTGCTGGAGGCCACCGTCGGCCTCGGCGTGGTCGTGCCCGGCGTCGTGCTGATCTTCCTCGCGGGCGCGTACGCCGCTGAGGAGGGGCAGTCGATCCCGCTCATGCTTGCCGTCGCGGTGGTCGGCACGATACTGGGCGACAGCGTCTCGTACGCGGCGGGGCGCTTCGGCGCGGCGCGCCTCGGCAGTACGCGCGTGGGTCCGGCGTTGCGCTACGGCGAGACTATCATCCGCGACGCGTTGGAGCGCGGGCGGCTGCGCTGGCTGATCCCCTTCTACCACCTCAATAGCGTGACGCGCGCCGTCGGCCCGTTCGGGGCGGGCGCAGTGCGGCTGCCGCTGCGCGTATGGGTGCCGCTGGACTATGCGGGCGCGATCCTGGCAAACGCCGCCTGGATGGGCGCTGGGGCGGTGCTCGGCCGGGCGGTGCTGACGCCGGACGGGACGCTGGAACAGCACCCGGCGTTGCGCATCGGGCTGTTCGCCGCCGCGGTCGCATGGCTCGTGTTCGTACGGCGCGAGGTGGAACGCTCGCGCCGCCGCACGGGCGCGCTCGCGGCGGAGGCGGGTGCGCCGCCGCTCGCGGTGGGCGTCGGTGCGCGGGACGGCCACGCCGAGGATTGAGCCTCGAGCAGTCCGAGCCGGGTGACCCGCGGTAGGGGTGGACTCTACGCCGGGCGGCTGCGGATCGGAGCGGGAGGCGCCGGAGCAATACAGAACGGGGCCCACGGGCCCCGTTCTGTATTGCTCCGCTGTGCAGCGCCGCGGTGTGCTGGTCCGAGGCTGCGCCCGTCCGGCGGCTATTCCGCCGGCGGGGCCGCGTTGGACTGGCCCCAGGCGAGGCCGGGCCGCCCCTGCGGGCGCTCTTCCTCCTCGCCGCCGGGCTTGGCCGCCGCGGGGGGTGGCGGAGCGGAGACGTCGATGGGCACGTCGTCCGGGAGCGTGCGGCCCTCGGCGGGGCCGAGCAGGCGCTGCAGCGTGTCGCCATCGAGCGTCTCGAACTCCATCAGCGCGTTGGCGACCTCGTGCAGCTTGTCGACGTGCGCTCGCATGACGCTGCGGCAGCGTTCGTGCGCCACGTCGATGATGCGGCGCACTTCCTCATCGATCTCCTCGGCCGTGCGCTCGGAGTAGTCGCGCTGCTCCGAGATGTCGCGCCCGAGAAAGACCATCGATTCGCGCCGCCCGAAGGTGCGTGGGCCGAGCCGTTCGCTCATGCCCCACTGCGTCACCATCTCGCGCGCGATGTGGGTGACCTTGCCGATGTCGTTGTGCGCGCCGGTCGTCGGCTCGCCGAAGATGAGCTCCTCGGCCACGTGGCCGCCCAGCGCTTGCGCCATCATCGCTTCGTAGTAGGACCGGTCCTGCAGCCGCCGATCGTCCGCTGGGAGCGAGCGCGTGAAGCCACCCGCCATGCCGCGCGACACGATCGTCACTTTGAACACCGGGTCCGCCTTCGGCTGGAAGTGCCCGACGATGGCGTGTCCGGCCTCATGGAAGGCGATGATTTTCTTTTCGATGGGGGTGATCACGCGCGACTTGCGCTCCGGGCCGCCGATCACGCGGTCGACGGCCTCGTTCAGCTCGTCCATGGAGACGCGCTTCTTGTTGCGCCGCGCCGCGAGAATCGCGGCCTCGTTCACGAGGTTCGCGAGGTCGGCGCCGGAGAAGCCGGGCGTCTGCTTCGCGACCGTCTCGAGCTTGACGTCGGTCTCGAGCGGCTTGCCTTTCACGTGGACGTCGAGCACGGCGCGGCGGCCCTTCACGTCCGGCAGGTCGAGCGTGACCTGGCGGTCGAAACGGCCCGGCCGCAGCAGCGCGGGGTCGAGGATGTCGGGGCGGTTCGTCGCCGCGATCACGATCACGTTCGAGTTCGAGTCGAACCCGTCCATCTCGACGAGGATCTGGTTCAGCGTCTGCTCGCGCTCGTCGTGCGAGCCGCCGAGGCCGGCGCCGCGCTGGCGGCCGACCGCGTCGATCTCGTCGACGAACACGATCGCGGGCGCGCTGCGCTTGGCCTGGTCGAACAGGTCACGCACGCGGCTCGCGCCCACGCCGACGAACATCTCGACGAATTCGGAGCCCGAGATCGAGAAGAACGGCACGCCTGCCTCGCCGGACACGGCCCGGGCCAGCATCGTCTTGCCGGTGCCGGGGGGGCCGATCAGCAGCACGCCGTGCGGGATGCGCGCGCCGAGCGCCGCGAACTTTTCCGGGTACTTCAGGAACTCGACGACCTCCGCGAGCTCTTGCTTGGCCTCGTCCTGGCCTGCCACGTCGAGGAAGGTCACGGTCGGCTTCTGGCCGGTGAACACACGCGCGCGGGAGCGGCCGAACGACATCGCCTGGGAGTTGGAGCCCTGCGCCTGGCGCATCATGAAGACGAGGATCGCGCCGAAGATGATCAGCGGCAGGAAGTTGAAGAGCAGCCCGAAGATGTTGCCGAACTGGCTCGGGCCCTTCACCAGCACCTCGACGGCGCCCTTGCCTACGCCCACGGGGATATCGTTGTCCCGCAGCAGCTCGGTGACGGAGGCGGACGTCTCTTTGCGGGAGCGCACCTCCTCCTGCTCACCGCGCAGCTTCACCAGCAGGTTGTCGCCGGTGACGGTGATCCGTTCGACGTTGCCGTCTTTGGACTGCTGGATCACCTCGGAGATAGATACGTCACGCGACCCCGAGGCGGGCCGGAAGAACATCACGACGACGAGCGCGATGGCTGCGAGGATCAGCAGGTAGACGAATGAGTTGCGAATCCAGCGCGAGCTCATCAAGCGGCGACTCCTGTCCGGGGACTAGTCGTGCGACGCCCCCTCGCACGCGCGTTCGGCACGCGAATCAGTGTAGCATTCCCCGCCCCGCGCGCTGTCGGTGGATTCGCGGCTTCCACCCCATCACGATGTGCGCTAGGGCCTGCCGCCCGGAAAACTGCTCATTTGCCTGCGCGCTTTCGGCGCGATTACGATGCGGTGCATGACGGCGCTCGTCCCGAGCTGGCGGGTGGAGCGCGCGCTGGAGCGCGCGGGCCACCTGCGCGTCGCGGGCGTCGACGAGGTCGGCCGCGGTCCGCTGGCGGGGCCGGTGCTGGCGGGCGCAGTGGTGCTGCCGCGCTCGCGGGCGCGTTGGGTCGGCCGCCTGCGCGATTCGAAGCAGCTCAGCGCAGCGCAACGCTGCGAGCTGGCGGAGGCGATCCGCGCCCACGCCGACTGGGGCCTCGGTGCCGCGTCGTGCCACGTCATCGACCAGCTGGGCATCGTCGCCGCGACCCGGCTCGCGATGTGGCGGGCCGTGCGCGCGCTCGCGTACCCGCCTGACGCGCTGATCGTCGACGGGCGGGAGGTCGTCGGCGGGGGGCTGCCCCAGCGGGCGGTGATCGACGGCGACGCGCTCTGCGTCTCGGTCGCGGCCGCGAGCATCGTCGCCAAGGTCGCGCGTGACGAGTTGATGTGCCGGCTCGACGCCGCGCTGCCCGGTTACGGCTTCGCGGTGCACAAGGGCTACGCGACCCCCGAGCATCGCGACGCGCTGTGGCGGCTCGGGCCGTCGACGGCGCACCGGCAGACGTGGGCGCCGGTGCGCGAGGCCGCGCGTCGGCCGCGCGGGCTCGCTGCGGCGTCGATCGCCGCCGCGCGGTGACGGCGCCGCGCCAGCGGCTGGGCGCGGCCGGCGAGCGGCTTGCGGCGGACTACCTCCAGCGCCACGGCCACCGCATCCTCGAGCGCAACGTGCGCACGCGCGCGGGAGAGATCGACCTGGTGACGCTGGACGGCAGCACGCTCGTGCTCGTCGAGGTGAAGCTGCGCCGCCCGTCCGGCTTCGGGGCCGCTCGCGAGGCGCTGTCCCCGGCGAAGCAGCGGCGGCTCGCCGCGCTCGCCAGCGCCTACGCGGCCGCGCACCCCGAGCTTCCGCCCGACGTGCGCATCGACCTCGTCGCCATCGAGCTGGCCGCGAACGGTGCCGTGGGCGCGATCGAGCACGTCGTCGGCGCGGTCGACGAGCCCGCGTAGCGACGCGGCTGGTTGGGCTGGCGAGGCGTCGGGGAGCTCGCTACACTTCGACCTATGCCGATCTATCAGTACGACTGCGCCGGCTGCGGCAAGCGTGTCGACGTGTTGCTGCGCCGCGTCGACCCGGCCGCGCAGCCGCCGTGCCCGCAGTGCGGCGACCTGCGGCTCACGCGCGTGATGTCGGCGTTTGCGCGCGGGCGCACGGCGCGCCAGCGCATCGAGGAGATCGACCAGACCGCCGTCGCGGCACGACTGCAACACAACAACGTCGGCGAATTCGCTCGTTGGGCGCGTCGGGACGGCGCGCAGTGGGATGAGGAGCTGGGCACGAACTACGGTGAGCTCGCCGAGCGTGCCGAGGCTGGCGACGTGAAATGGGAGCACATCGACGCCGACCACGGCTTCCGCGCCAGGGCTGGCGAGCGCCTGCGCGAGCTCAGCCGGCCCGAGGGCGCGCCGGCGCCCGCAGACCCGTGGGACGCTGCCCACGGCGCCGGGCACGCCCACTAGGCGCGGTGCGCCCCCTCCGCTGATGCCGATCTACGAGTACCGCTGCGCCGACTGCCGGGAGCTGAGCACCATCTTCGTGCGGTCCGCGCGGGTCGCGGCGGCCCCGGCCTGCGTGGCGTGCGGCTCGGCGCGACTCACGCGCGTCATGTCCGCGGTCGCGCGGCTGCGCACCGACCAGGACGTGCTCGACGAGCACGGCCGGCCCGGCCTCGACGGGCGGGCTGGCGACGGGTATCGCGACCCGCGGCAGATCGGCCGCTGGGTGGAGCAGCGCTTCGAGCAGTACGGCCTCGACCTGCCGCCGGAGACGCGCGAGATGATCGACGCGGCGCGCGAGGGCGAGCTGCCCGGCCCCGTGGACGCGCTGTGACGCTGGAACCCGTGCCGGGCGCGTTCGACGGGGCGTTGCGCGCCATCCTGGCCGAGCTCGCCGAGGCGAGCGCGGCGCGCGAGCGGGCGCTGCCGCTCTGCCGCAGCGCCACGCGGCACGCCGCCAACTGCATCCGCGCCGCCCATCGCGGTGACTGGGACGCCGCCGAGGCGCTGCTCGCGCGCTCGCGCCTCGACGCTGGCGCGGCCGCCGACGCGTTGCGTAGCTTCCCCGGCGTCTACCACGCCGGCTTCCTGCACGACGCCCAGAAGGAATACGCCGAGGCCGCGATCACGCTGGCGCTGGTCCGGGGGCGCGCAGTCGGCACGGCCCGCGAGCTGGGCGTCGAGGGGGTGGCGTTCCTCCACGGCGTCGCGGAGGCCGTCGGCGAGCTGCGTCGCCACGCGCTGGACCTGCTGCGCGCGGACGCCGTCGACGCCGCCGAGCGCGCGCTCGAGCTGATGGAGGAGCTGTTCGGCCTGCTCGTCGAGGTCGATTACCCCGATGCGCTGACCGCCGGCCTGCGCCGCGCCGCCGACGTCGCGCGCAGCCTGCTGGAGCGCACGCGCGGCGACGTCACGCTCGCGGTGCAGCATCGGCGGCTGGCGGCCCGGCTGCTCGCGGCGGGCGCTCCTGACCCCGCGCCCTAGGCGCCTCCTCGACACGCCGTCCCGGAGCCTCGGCACCGGTCCGCTGGGGGCGGACGCTGGGGAGGCGCGCGCTTCCTGCCGATGATCGCCTGCAGGAGGCGGACATGGCCGAGCAGTGGGCGATCGCATCCCCTTCCTCGCGGCGCGCTGCCTACGGCGACGACGGGCTCGCGGCGATCGAGCGTGTGCCCGTGCAGCTGCACCCCGCGCGTCGCGTCGACCTGTTGGCGCACCTCGCGGGCGCCTTCGACCTCGCCGAGGGGCAGGCGCCCGGGCACGCGGCGCGCGTCGCGCACCTCGCGCTGGCCGTGGCCCGCCGGCTGCGCCTGGGAGCCGACGAGCAGCGGCGCGTGCTCTACACCGCGCTGCTGCACGATGCCGGCGTGCCGGTGCGCGAGCTGCCCCCGGGCGTCGACGCCGCGGGCGGGCACGCCGCCGCGGGGGCGTGGGCGGCCACGCAGCTCGGGCTCGACGCGGGCGTTTCCG
>CAMDBZ010000031.1 GCA_945889565.1 Thermoflexus hugenholtzii JAD2
AGCACCCCGAGGTGCTGCGCGAACGACGGCAGCGCCATGTCGAACCCGCGTGCGAGCTCGCTCATCGCGGCCGGGCCGTCGCACAGGCGCTCGACGACCGCGCGCCGCGTCGGGTCGCCGAGCGCCCGGAACACCCGCCCGACGTCGTCGCGCTCCGCGACTCGGCCTGATTGATTAGGCATCAGCCTAAATATCGTTGCGTGGCAGCCCGCTGGTCAAGACCGGCGCTCGAGGGCAGGCGCTCCGCTTGCCTGCATCGACCGGCCCGCGTAGCCTCGACGCACATGGAACTGCGCGACTTCCTCTCGCTCGCCCAGATTCTCATCTCGAGCGTGCTGATCGTGCTCGTGCTGCTGCAGGTCAAGGGCACCGGCTTCGGCGCAGCACTCGGCGGGCAGGACCAGACGTTCCGCACGCGCCGCGGCCTGCAACGCTCGCTGTTCCGGCTGACGATCGTCGTAACCGGCGTCTTCCTCGCCTTCTCCGCGTGGAGCGTTGCCGCGGCCTAGCGAGCCGCCCACCGTGCCGCGCGCGCACACCCGCCTGCTCCCCGCGTTCGCGCTGCTCGCCGGCCTCGTCGTGCTCGCCGCGCTGTGGCTGCTCGCCGCCCCCGCCGGCAGCGACGCGCCGCCCGGCGCGACGGGCCCCGCCGCGGGCGCCAGCCTCGACCGCGTCGCGCGCGGCACGTACGTCGAGGGGGTGCTCGGCCGCCCCACCCGCCCCACGCCGCTCTTCGCCCGCCCCGACGACGTCGACGCGGAACTCGCAGCGCTGCTCTTCAGCGGCCTCACGCGCATCGCCCCGGACGGCACGCCGCTCCCCGATCTCGCCGCGCGCTGGGAGGTCACCCCGGACACGCTCACCTACACGTTCCATCTGCGCGGCGGCCTCGCCTGGCACGACGGCGCGCCGCTCACCGCCGCCGACGTCGCCTTCACCATCGCGACCGTGCAGGCCGCCGGCTTCCAGGGCCCGTCGACGCTCGCGGCGCGCTGGGCGGCCATCGAGGTGACCGCCCCGGACGAGCGGACGGTCGTGATCCGCCTGCCGGCCCCCGCCGCGGGCTTCCTCACGCAGGCCGCGCTCGGCATCCTCCCGCGGCACCTGCTCGCGGGCCTGAGCCCCGGCGCGCTGCTCGACGACGGGTTCCAGCGCGCGCCCGTCGGCAGCGGCCCCTTCCGACTCGTCGCGCTCGATGGCGCGAGCGCGCTGCTGGAGGCGAACCCCAGCTTCCACCTCGGCCCGCCGCAACTCCGCCGCATCGAGCTGCGCTTCTACCCCGACGTCCCCGCGCTCACGAACGCCCTCGAAGACCGCGAGGTCGATGGGGCGCTGCTCCCCAGCGCCTCCGTGCCCGCCGCCGTCGCGGCACGCGCGGATCTGCGCACTACCGCGCTCGTGACTGCCACCTCGCTCATCCTCTACAGCAACACGCAACGCCTGCCGCTCGCCGACCTCGGCCTGCGCCGCGCGCTCGCCGCCAGCCTCGACGGCGCGGCGCTCGCCGCGATGAGCGGCGCACTGCCCGGCGACGGCCCGATCGTCCCCGGCGCCTGGCCGTACCACGCCGCCGCCCGGCCGCCCGCCGCCGAAGCCGGCGCGCTCTTCGACGCCGCCGGCTGGCCGCGCGGCCCGGATGGCACGCGCGCCCGCGACGGCGCACCGCTGCGCCTGCAACTGCTGACGAACACAGATGCCGATCGCGTCGCGCTCGCCACCGCCATCGCTGCGCAGCTCGAGGCGCAGGGCGTCGCCGCGCTCGTCACCGTGCTGCCCGGCGGCGAGCTGTTGCGCGATCGCATCGCTCCGCGTGACTTCGACCTGCTGCTCTTCGCCTGGGACCACGGCGCCGACCCGGACCCCTACCCCGCCTGGCACACGTCGCAGATCGGCGCCGGCGGCCGCAACGTGGCCGGCTTCCACGACCCGGACTCCGACGCGCTGCTCGAGGCGGCACGCCTCACGCTCGACCAGAGCGAGCGCCGCGAACTCTACGCGCGCTTCAGCGATCGCTTCGCGCAGCTCGCGCCCGCCGTCGTGCTGGCGCACCCCCGCCGCGCGTACGTGCGTCCGCTCGCGCTCGACGCCCCGGACCCCGGACTGCTGTACCAGCCGTCCAGCCGCTTCTGGGACGTGCACCGCTGGCAGCTCGCCCCGTAGCGCCCGCGCACGCCGCCCGCGCTACCATCGCTGGATGCGCGTCGTCTTCTTCGGCTCCCCCGACTACGCACTGCCCACCCTGCGCGCGCTGCTCGCCGCGCCCGCCGTCGAGCTCGTCGCCGTCGTCACGCAGCCCGATCGCCCGCGCGGGCGCTCCGGCGCGCCCCGCCCCACGCCCGTCGCCGATGTCGCCGCGGCGGCAGGCATTCCGGTCCTTAAGCCACAGCGCCTCACCCGCGACACCACCGCCGCGCTCGCCGCGCTCACCCCCGCCGCTGGCGTGCTCGCGGCCTCCGGCCACATCCTGCCGACGCACCTGCTCGACGCGTTCCCGCGCGGCGTGCTGAACGTGCACGCCTCGCTGCTGCCGCGCCATCGCGGCGCGTCGCCGGTCACGGCCGCGATCCTCGCGGGCGACGCCGAGGCGGGCGCCTCGATCATGCTCGTCGTGCGCGAGCTCGACGCCGGCCCCGTGCTCGCGACGGTCGCGACGCCGATCGCCCCGCTCGACACCGCCGGCACGCTGACGGCGCGCATCGCCGAGCTGGGCGCCGCGCTGCTCGTCGAGCAGCTGCCCCGCTGGGTGGCAGGCGAGCTGCGCGCCGCGCCGCAGGACGCGACCCGCGCGAGCTACGCGCCTCGGCTGACCAAGGCGGACGGCCACCTCGACTGGTCCGCGCCCGCCGACACACTCTGGCGGCACGTCCGCGCGTTCAACCCGTGGCCGCTCGCAACGACGCAGTACCACGGCGAGCCACTCGCGATCCTCGCCGCGTGGCCGCTCGCGCGTGACCTGCACGCGCCGCCCGGCGTGGTCGTCGCCGGCGATGGCGCGCCGCTCGCGCCGGAGCTCCCCGGCGAGCGGGCGCTCGCGCTCGTGGCCTGCGGCCCCGCAGCGCCCGGCGCGCCGCCGAGCGCGCTCGCGCTGCTGCGCGTACAGCGCGCCGGCCGCCGCCCGCTCGCCATCGCCGATTACCTCCGCGGCGACCCCGCCCTGCTGGGGGCGCCGCTCGGCGACTGAGCCGCTGGTAGACTCGATCGATGTCCCACGACCCAGTCCCACTCGACCCAGTCCCGCTCGACCCGGCCCTGCCCGCACGGCCCCAGCTGCTGGACCACACGCCCGCCGAGCTCGCCGCGTGCCTCGCCGCGTGGGACGAGCCACCGTACCGCGCCGCGCAGCTCTCGCGCTGGGCGCTCGCACGCGGCGCCACCACCTTCGACGCGATGACCGACTTGCCCGTCGCGCTCCGCGCGCGCCTTGCCGCCGCGTTCGCGCTGCCCCCCACACGCGTGCTCACCACGACGCGCACCGACGACGGCGCAACGACGAAGCTGCTGCTCGATCTCGGCGGCGGCGCCGTCGAGGCCGTGCGCATGGACTACGACCCCGAAGAGTACGACGGAGCGCCGGAGGGCGGCGCCGCACGCGCGCGCAGCACGGTCTGCGTCTCCACGCAGCTCGGCTGCGCGATGGGCTGCGTCTTCTGCGCCACCGGCCTGCAGGGCTTCACCCGCAACCTCACGCCCGCCGAGATCCTCGCGCAGGTGCTCGTCTTCACCCGCGACGCGCACGCGCGCCCCGTGACCAACGTTGTGTTTATGGGCATGGGCGAGCCGCTCGCGAACACCACCGCCACGATCGCCGCCATCCGCTGGCTCGTGCACCCGGACGGCCTCGCGCTGCGCCAGCGCGGCATTACCGTCTCCACCGTCGGCCTGCGCGCCGGCATCCGCCGCCTCGCCGCCGAGCGCTTGCAGGTCGGCCTGACGATCTCGCTGCACGCCCCGGACGACGCGCTCCGCCGCCACCTCGTGCCCACGGCCGGCGGCACCACCATCGACGAGCTGCTCGCCCTCGGCCGCGAGTACTTCGCCACCACCGGCCGCCGCGTCACCTACGCGTACGCGCTGCTCGCCGGCGTCAACGACAGCGAGCCGCAGGCCGCCGCGCTCGCGCAGCGCCTGCGCGGCGAACGCGCACACGTCAACCTCGTGCCGTACAACCCCGTCGCTGCCACCGGCCTGCGCCGCCCGACGCACTCGCGCGTGCGTGCCTTCCAGCGCACGCTGCAGGCCGCCGGCATCAACGCCACCGTGCGCATCGAGCGCGGCGCCGCGATCGCCGCCGCCTGCGGCCAGCTCCGCTCCGACTACGCGCAGTCGACGCACGCCGCGCGCGACGGCCTCGAGCTAGTCCCGCTCGAGGCCGTCGCGCGCCCGCGCAGCCTCAGCTAGTTCGTGTCGTTCGTGCTAGGTCGCTGCGGCGGGCGTCGCGGCGGCGCCCTCAGCCGCCTCGGCGGTGGTGCCGCGCTGTCGCGCCATGCGCGCCAGCACCACGTCCGGCGAGGTGAGCACGATCACCCCGGCCGGCAGCACGAGGTCCGCGACCGTCATGACCGACTCGAGCTCCGCGAGCCCGTCCACCGACACGTCGATGTGCGTCGGCATCTGCGCGGGCAGCGCCTCGACGAGCACGTTGTCGACGCCGTGCAGCAGCAGCGCCTTGTACGTGTGCACCGCGGGCGCCTCGCCGATCACGTGGATCGGCACCGCCGCCTGCATGCGCCGCCCCAGGTCCACCTGGTAGAAATCGACGTGCTGTAGCGCCTTGGACACCGGGTGCCGCTGCACCGCGCGCACCACGACCGAGCGCGGCACGCGCTCGCCGGCCACTTCGAGCTCGAACAGCGTGTTCAGGCCGTGCCCGGTGATGATCCGCCGCACGTCCCGCTCCGGCAGCTGCACCGCCGTGGAGGGAATGCCGCGCCCGAAGATGTTCCCGGGGATCACCCCCCCGCGCCGCATCACGGCCACGCGCTTCCCCAGCGTCTCCCGCGGCTCCGCAACAAACGTCTCCGGCATCGGCCCGCTCCCGAATCCAGGCACTGGTATGAAGAGCCCTCAACGCTAGGGTCGCCCGCCGGAGCGGTCAAGCGCGCCCGCGCTCGAACCCCCAAACCGTGCGTTACGCTGCCCGGACCCAGCCCGGAACGGAGGAGCAGATGGAGCCCGTACGCAAGCAGGAGCTGTTCCAGAGCGTCGAGAGGAACACCGAGCTCCCGATGCTGCTGCTCGCGGTCCTGATGATCCCACTCCTGCTCGTCCCCATCGCGGTTGACCTCCCCGACCGAGCCGCTACGGCGATCGTCACTGCAGACTGGGCCATCTGGGCGATCTTTGCGGTCGAGCTCGGCGTGAAGACCTACTTAGCGCCTTCTGCGCGCGGGTACCTGCTCCGCCACTGGTTTGACGTGCTCATCGTCGTCCTCCCGTTCCTGCGCCCACTCCGCGTCCTGCGTTCACTACGGGCCGGCCGCGCTCTGCGAGCTACCCGGTTCGCCGTGTTCGCGATGCGGACGAGCACGGGCGCGCGCGCCGTGTTGAGCCGCCACGGGCTGCATTACTCGCTGGCACTCGTGCTCACAATCGTCCTGGTGCTGTCCGCAGCGATCACCTTCTTCGAGCGTTCTCAGGGCGGCACGATCGATAACTTCGGCACCGCACTCTGGTGGGCCGCCGCAACCGTCACGACTGTCGGCTATGGCGATGCGTACCCCGTCTCGCCTGAAGGGCGAGGAATCGCGGTCGTGCTCATGCTCGTTGGAGTTGGCCTTTTCAGCGTCCTGACAGCGAACTTGGCGAGCTTCTTCGTCGAGTCCGAGCGTCAGGAAACGGAAGTCACTCTTGAAGACGTCATGGCGGAGCTTAAGGAGCTCAGACGCCGAATCGACTCGCTGAACTCCGCGGGAGCCCCGTGACCTCGGTCCTCGGCGTCGATGTCGGCGGGACGTTCACCGACTTCCTGCTCTGGGACGACGGCGCGCTGCGCATCCACAAGCAGCCGTCCACGCCGGACGACCCCGCGCGTGCCGTCCTCGAAGGCCTCGCTGCCCTCGGCGTCGTCCCCGACCTCGTCGTGCACGGCTCGACCGTCGCCACCAACGCCGTGCTCGAGCGTCGCGGCGCGCGCACCGCGCTCGTCACCACCGAGGGCATGCGCGACCTGCTCCGCATCGGCCGCCAGGCGCGCAGCGCGCTCTATGCACTCGAGCCCGAAGCCCCCGCCCCGCTCGTCGACCCCGAGCTCGCGTTCGAGCTGCACGCGCGCCTGCGCCCCGACGGCAGCGTCGAACTCGCCCCCGACCACTCCGAGGTGCGCAACCTCGTACGCGAAGCCGAGGAGGCCGGCGCCGAGGCGCTCGCCGTCTCGCTGCTCTACGCCTACGCCAACCCCGCGATCGAGGAGCTGTTCGACCAGGTCGCCTCCCCCACCGGCCTCTACCTCGCGCTCTCCTCACGCGTCTCGCCCGAGTACCGCGAGGTCGAGCGCACCACCACCACCGTGCTCAACGCGTACGTCGGCCCGGTCATGGCGGGCTACCTCGATCGCCTCGCCGGCGGCCTCGCGGCGCGCGGCGTGCCCGCGCTGCGCATCGTGCAGTCCGACGGCGGCACCGCCGACGCCGCCCGCGCCGCGGCGCTGCCCGTGGCGACGCTGCTGTCCGGCCCCGCGGCCGGCGCGGCCGGCGCGTTCGCTGTCGCGCGCGACGCCGGGTTCCCGCGCGCGATCACGTTCGACATGGGCGGCACCTCCACCGACGTCGCGCTGTGCGACGGCGCGCTCCCCACCACGCCGGAGCTCGCGATCGGCGACTTCACCGCGCGCACCCCCGCCATCGACGTGCACACCGTCGGCGCCGGCGGCGGCTCGATCGCACGCCTCGACGCGGGCGGCGCGCTGCGCGTCGGCCCGCACTCCGCGGGCGCGGACCCCGGCCCCGCGTGCTATGGGCGCGGCCACGACTGCACCGTCACCGACGCCCAGCTCGTGCTCGGCCGCCTGCCTGCGCGCGCCCTGCTCGGCGGCACGATGCGCCTCGACGAGCGCCGCGCGCGCACCGCGCTCGCCCCGTTCCTGTCGCGCTTCGGTGGTGACCCGCACCGCGCCGCGCAGGCCGTGCTGGACGTGGTCACCGCGAACATGGAGCGCGCGCTGCGCGTCGTCTCCGTGCATCGCGGCTATGACCCCCGCGAGTTCACGCTCGTCGCCTCTGGCGGCGCCGGTCCGCTGCACGCCTGCGCGCTCGCCGATGCGCTCGACCTGCCGCGCGTGCTCGTGCCGCGCTACCCCGGCGTGCTCGCCGCGCTCGGCGCCGCTGCCGGCGACGTGACCGCGACGCACGCACGCTCCGTGCTGCGGCCGCTCGACGCGGCGTCGCTGCCGGCGCTGCGCGCGGCGCTCGATGCCGTCCGCGACGCCGCCGCGCTCGCGCTCGCCGACACGCCGCAGCCCGCAGCACTCGAATGCGCGCTCGACCTCCGCTACGCGGGGCAGTCGTTCGAGCTCACCGTCGCGCTCGACGCAGCGTTCGACCTCGACCGCGCGCGCCGAGACTTCGACGCGCTGCACGAGGCGCGCTTCGGCCACCACGACCCCACCGCACCCGTCGAGGTCGTCACCGCGCGCGCGACCGCCCGCCTGCCCGGCGTCGCCGACGCGCTGCTGGCCGCCCTGCGCACCACGCCGCCCGCCGACGCGCCTCGCGCACCGCAACCGGCCACCGTCGACGTGTGGATCGCGGACGCCTCCGGCACGGGCGGCAAGCGCGTGCCCGCCGCCCTGCACGCGCGCGACGCGCTGCGCGAAGACGACCGCCTCGCCGGCCCCGCGATCGTCACCCAGCTCGACACCACGACGTACATCGCGCCCGGCTGGCTCGCCCGCGTCGACGCCGCCGCGAATCTCGTGCTGGAGCGCGCATGACCGCGCTCGAACCCTCCACGCCCGTGCTCTCCGCCGCCGACCTCGCGATCGCCGACGCCGCGCTCGCCACCGTCGCCGCCGAGATGGGCGAGGCGCTCGGCCGCAGCGCCTACTCCCCGAACATCAAGGAGCGCCGCGACTACTCGTGCGCGGTCTTCGACGCCGCAGGCGCAATGGTCGCGCAGGCCGCGCACATCCCCGTGCACCTCGGCGCCATGCCAGAGGCGGTCCACGCCGTGCTCGCGCTCGCCCCCTTCGTGCCCGGCGACGTCTACGCGCTCAACGACCCGTTCCTCGGCGGCACGCACCTGCCCGACATCACCACCGTCGCACCCGTGTTCGCCGAAGGCGCGGTCGCCGGCGACGACGCGACCCAACCGATCGCGTTCGTCGCCACGCGCGCGCACCACGCCGATGTCGGCGGCATGGCCCCGGGCTCGATGCCCGTCGCGCGCGAGCTGCTCCAGGAGGGCCTCGTGATCCCGCCGCTACGTCTCGTGAAGGCGGGGGTGCTCGAGGAGGGCGCGTTCGCGCTGATCGTGCGCAACTCGCGTGCCCCCGACGAGCGCCGCGGCGACCTGCGCGCGCAGCTCGCTGCCACCGCGCTCGGCGCGCGCCGCCTCGCCGCGCTCGCGCAGCGCTTCTCCGGAGGGGGCTTCGGCGTCGCAGGCTTCCGTGCCCGCTGCGCCGCGCTGCTGGACCATGGCGAGCGCGTCACGCGCGCCTTCCTGCGCACCGTCCCCACCGGCCGCTACACGTTCGCAGACCGCCTCGAGATCGACGACGACGACGGCGCCGCGGGCGGCGGCGTGATTCGCCTCGCCCTCGAGGTCAGCGCGGACGGCCTGCACTTCGACTTCACCGGCACCGCCGCAGAGTCCGCCACCACCTCGCTGAACGCCGTCGCCGCCGTCACGCGCTCCGCCTGCTACTACGTCGTCCGCTGCCTCGTCGGCGATGACGCGCCCGCGAACCAGGGTTGCTACCGCGCGCTGCGCTTCACGCTCCCCGCACGCTCGCTCGTCGCCGCCGGACCGCCACGCGCCGTGTCCGCGGGCAACGTCGAGACCTCGCAGCGCATCGTCGATGTCGCGCTCGGCGCCTTCGCGCAGGCGCTGCCCGATCGCATCCCCGCCGCCTCGCAGGGCACGATGAACAACGTCACCATCGGCGGCTTCGACCGCGCCCGCGGCCGCGCGTACGCCTACTACGAGACGCTCGCCGGCGGCGCCGGCGGCGGCCCGCTGCGCGCCGGCCAGAGCGGCGTGCACACGCACATGACAAACACGCTCAACACGCCGATTGAAGCGCTGCCGCTCGCCTACCCGTTCACCGTCGAGCGCTACGAGTTGCGCGCCGGCTCCGGCGGCGCAGGCCACCATCCCGGCGGCGACGGCCTCGTGCGGGAGTACCGCTTCGGCGACCACGCCACGGTCACACTCGTCACCGAGCGCCGCCGCCGCGGGCCCTGGGGGCTCGCCGGAGGCGGCCCCGGCGCGCCCGGCCGCAACCTGCTGCTCCGCGCCGGCGCACCACCCGAGCTGCTCCCCGCACGGGTCCAGCTCGAGGTCGCGCCCGGCGACCGCCTGCGCATCGAGACGCCGGGCGGCGGCGGCTGGGGACCCACCGAGGCAGACCGCTCGCCATGATTGCTACAATCGTTCTGCACGCAAGCGTGCGCCGGGCCGACGAGACCGTTGCGCGCTTCAACGCGGCAACGATGCCGAGGATGCGGATGCCAGACCCGCCCGACCGACCAGACCGCCTCGAACGCGAGATCGACGAGATTCTCTCGAAGATCGAGCACTTCCCGAGCGCGCGTCAGCGCCGCACGCAGGCCCAGCGCCGCTGGCTACGGCGCGCCGGCAACGCCGTCAGCGCTCGTCAGCAGGCGCTCATGCGCGAGCTGTCGCGTATCTCGCTCTCGCAGCTGATGCTGCTGTCGTTCCTGCTCATCCTCGGTTCGTTCTTCCTGCGCCGCGTCGTTCCCATCGCCTGGCCGTGGCTGATGTACGCGGGCGCCGTGCTCTTCCTCGCCAGCTTCGCGCTGATGCTCTTCGCGGGCAGCTCCGGGCTGGGCGGTAGCCGGGGCGGCGGGCCGCACCGCTACTGGCGCGGACGCCCCGTCTCGTACTCGCCGACGCTCAGCCAGCGCCTGCGGCGCTGGTGGGACCGCCGGTCGCCGCGCTGACGCGTTCCCCACCACGGGCTCATCGCTCCCCCGATTGGCCTGACCGCATGCCCCCGTCCCCGCCACCGACTGCCCCCGCCCCGGCGTCCGACGCGCATACCCGGACGCCCGAAGCCGGTACCGGGCTGGCCTCCGCGCGCACTGCCCGGCGCCGCGCAGTGCGGCTCGCGTCCGTGCTCGCGGCCCTGGCGCTGCTCGCCGCCTGCGGCGGCGGCGCGCCGGCCGCCATCGACAACCGCGCTGCCGCCGCGCCCCCGGCCAGCGCGTCCCCGAGCGCCGTCGCCAGTGCTGCCTCGACCCCCACCGCCCCCACGACGCCCGCCACACCCGACGCTGCGCGCGCGTTCGCCCACATCCGGCAGCTCGCCGGCGACATCGGCATCCGCGCCGCCACCACCGATGGCGAGCGCCGCGCCGCCGAGTACATCCGCGCACAGCTCGAGGCCGCCGGCTATCGCGCCACCCTCGAACCGTTCGAGGTGAACGTCACGCTCCGCGGCACCGCCAGCATCACACTCGCCGACGGCAGCGAGGTGCTGGCGCTCCCGCTCAGCGGCTCCGCCAATGGCAGCGTGGGCGGGCCCATCGTCCCGGTCGGCCTCGGCCGCACGCAGGACTACGACTTCGCACCGCGGCCCGCGCGCGGCGCCATCGCGCTCGCCGCCCGCGGCGAGACCACATTCGCAGACAA
>CAMDBZ010000032.1 GCA_945889565.1 Thermoflexus hugenholtzii JAD2
TGCGCTCCACCGCGTTCACCGAGACGTACCGCGCGCGGTAGTCCTCACCTAGCTCCGCGGTCCGCCACAGCCACAGTGACGACTCGTTGTCGTACGCGTCCGGCGGCAGCGACAGCGTGCGCGGTTTGTCATCGTCGCGCACGAGCTCGACGTCGCTGCCGTCCGCCGCGTACGTCGCGCGATACGCGTGCCCGTCGCTCGCGACGATACGTTCGACGGTGCGCGGCGCGAGCGTCGTGGCGTCCACCACCGCCGCCGAGGTGTCGTTCGGCTGCTCGTCCGGCCGCGCGTACTGCTGCCCGAGCGCCAGCCCGCCGGGTTGCGCGGTCACCGTCAGCACGCCGCGCCCGACGAGCGCGCCCGCGCTGTCGTACAGCCCGTAGCTCAGCCGCTCCCCGGCCGCGAACGGCACGCGCGTGACGATGCGGTCCGCAGCAGCGGGCGTACCGCCGCCGCACGCGCCGGCGGCCAGCGCAGCGAGCAACGCGACGGCGATCAGCACGACAGCTGTGGGATGGAGACGGCGCACGTCGCGCAGGCTATCAGAGCGCCCCGCTGCGATCGCGCCAGCCGGTCGCGTCGACGCGAGGGCGCCGCGCCACGCTCGATGGGCTCAGTGAATTCTGGGCTCAGTGAACTTGGGCTCAGTGGGACGCGCTGCGCTCCCACAGCGACTCGTACCCCTCGCCGCCCCGGATCGCAGCCGCGACCTCCACGCGCTCCGCCGCGCGCACCTCGCCGAACACGTCGCCGCACTGCTGTGCGAGGTCTGGGCCGCCTTCGCGCACCAGCCGCTGCTCGATGCGCTCCCACAGCCCCGTGTCCTTGAGCACCTGCACGTAGCGCGGCCAGCCCACCACGGTGATGTGCTCCGGCAGCGGCAGGCCGGGGCGCTCGCGCTGGAGGTAACGATAGCGCTCCTCGGCTGATGTGACCGGCGGCACGAGGCGCACCATGGGTGGGTCGCCGGGCGCGCTGCGCGCGTCGATGAGCAGCCGCTGCGAGATCACGTGGAAGCGCACAACCACGACTTCAGCCTCGTCGAACACGCGGCCCATCTCATCCAGGTCCAGGCCGAAGTCAGGGTCCACGCGCCCATTGTAGACAGCAGCCCGCGGTCAGCGGCAACTCATCGCGCCTCCAGCAGGCGCAGCGGCTCAGCGGCCGGTCGCCGGGAGCTGGTACGTCCGCTCCAGATACGGCAGCCGCACCAGCCCGCTCAGGTGCAGCCCCAGCACGATCAGCACCCACCCGCCGATCTGCGTCAGCAGCTCGATGCGATCGGACACGATCGTCCCGGCAAGCCCCGCCGACGCCCCGACCGCGGAGAACACGAGCGTGAACCCCGCCACGAACGCGAGCGAGTGCCCCAGCAGCAGGCGCCGGCTTACCGCCTCGCCCGCGCGCGCCTGCAGCGCCGCGTCACCCGCGACGTTCGCGAGGTGCACTGGCACGAGCGGCAGCACGCACGGCGACAGGAACGATACGACCCCGCCGAAGAACGCGACTGCCGGCCCGAGCGCACCGCCCGCGCCGCCCGCCAGCTCCGCCTCCGCTGCGGCCGTCCGCCCGAACAGGAACCCCAGTGACTGGAACTCTCGGTTGAGCCGCGCGAACTCCCCGAGGTACATCAGCGCGCCGATCACGATGAACAGCGCGCCGCTCACGGCCAGCAGCGCGCCCGTGTAGCGCTGCACGCGCCGTAACGCCGGCGCGAGCGTGCCGATGGCCAGCGCGAACGCCACGAACCACACGCCGAGCCCCAGTGAGTACGCCGCAAGCAACGCGCCGCCACGTAGCGCCGTGCCAGACGCCGCCGCGAGCGTGAGCAACGCCCCGAGGATCGGCCCGATGCACGGCGACCACGCCACGGCGAACGTGGCGCCGATCACGAGCGAGCGCGCGTAGCCCGGCACGGCGCGCCTGCGCTGCAACGCGCCCATCACCGTGCTGCGCTCACTCGTCGTCGATGCCGAGCAGCTGCCGGCGCGCCGCGTCGTAGCGCGCTTTCGCGCGCGCCTCGCGGTTGAGCAGCCCCTTCACCGCCGTCGGGTGCAACTTCGTCCCCTCGAGGAAGAACGCGTGCACCGCGGCCAGCTGCGCCTGCCACGCGTCCCACGCGGCGCGGTAGGCCGCCTTCGCGTCGCCCGGCTGCTGCTCGTCCGCGGTCATACGCACGAGTTTAGCAGCGGCGCGCGCCCCTCGACGCGGTCCGCTCGCTAGCCGCGACCGAGCACGCGTCGCAACGACGCGGCTCGCGCGCCGGCCCGGGCGCTCGCGTACGCGTGCGCGCGTTCGCAGAGGAGCGCGCCCGATGGCCACCGAACGCTCGCCCGACAACGCCCCGTTCCTCTACTTCGCCTTCGGCTCGCACCTCGACGGCAGCCGGCTGCACCTGCACTGCCCGTCCGCACAGCTGCTCACCGCCGCGCGGCTGGCCGACCACCGCCTCGCCTTCAGCATCGAGAGCCGCAACACGTGGCACGGCGGCGTCGCCGACGTGCTGCCGAGCGCGGGCGACGAGGTGTGGGGCGCGCTCTGGCTCGTCGCCGCCGCCGAGTCGTGGGCGCTCGACGAGCAGGAGGGCCTGCACCGCGATCCGCCGGCGTACCGGCGCTACCCCGTCCGCGTACGCACGCTCGCCGGCGACCACGTCGAGTGCCGCTCGTACCGGGTCGCCACGCCCGATGCGCGCGGCTTCGCCCCATCGCCTGCCTTCAAGCAGACGCTGCTGCGCGGTGCGCGCGCGTGCGGGCTGCCCGCGGACTACGTCGCACGTCTCGATGCCATCCCCGACAACGGCTTCGCAGGCTGAGCCCTGACGTCGAGGCCAACGGCTGCCCTGTGGTACAACTCGTCGCGCGAGCGACACGGCGCGCAACGCGGCGTAACGCGACGAGGAGGCCGACGTGAGGGCGTACCGCATCACCCCGGGCGGTGGCGTCGATGGGCTGCGCCCCGTCGAGCTGCCGGACCCGCGCCCCGGTCCCGGCGAGGTGCTGGTGCGCGTGCGCGCCACCTCGCTCAACTACCGCGACCTCATGCTCGCGCGCCGCGCCGAGCAGCCCATCGTCCCGCTCTCCGACGGCGCCGGCGAGGTCGTCGAGCTCGGCCCGGGCGTCAGCGAGCTCGCCGTCGGCGACCGCGTCACCGGCTGCTTCTTCCCGAACTGGGCCGACGGCGACATCCGCCCCGAGTACACGCGTGAGGCGCTGGGCGGCGGCACGCGCGACGGCATGCTCGCCGAGCACGTCGTGCTCGCCACCACCGGCCTCGTGCGCACCCCCGCGCACATGAGCGACGACGAAGCCGCGACGCTGCCCTGCGCCGCGCTCACGGCCTGGAACTCGATGTTCGAGCAGGCGCGCCTGCGCCCCGGCCAGAGCGTGCTGCTGCTCGGCACAGGCGGCGTGTCCATCGCGGCCCTACAACTCGCGCAGCTCGCGGGTGTGCGCGCGATCATCACGTCGAGCAGCAACGAGAAGCTCGAACGCGCCCGCGCGCTCGGCGCGGACGCGACCGTGAACTACCGCGAACGCCCGGACTGGGAACGCGCCGTGCGCGAGCTCACCGACGGCCGCGGCGTCGACGCCGTGCTGGAGGTCGGCGGCGAAGGCACCTTCGCGAAGTCGATGATCGCGACGCGGCTCGGCGGGCACGTGGCGATCATCGGCGCGCTCGCACACGAAGAAGCGGACGCCGGTGGCGTGCCGTTGGTCGGCCGCAACATCCGCGCGACGCGCATCTCCGTCGGCAGCCGCGCGATGTTCGAGGACATGAATCGCGCGCTGTCGCTGCGCGCCGTGCACCCCGTCGTGGACCGCGTCTTCGGCTTCGAGGACGTTCCCGCCGCCTACGCGATGCTGGAGTCGCAGACGCACTTCGGCAAGGTCGTCATCCGCGTCTGAGCGTGGCGCGACGGCGACACCTCAGGCCGATACCTCAGGCCAATACCTCAGGCGGCGTACCGCTCGTCGTCGTCCGGGTGCCCGTCGCGAGGCTCGAAGTAGTGCCAGTCCTCGCAACGCCAGCACTCGAGCAGCGCGACGCCGTGCACCAGGTGGTCCTCGATGTGATGCCCGCAGTGCCGCCCCGGCGCGATGCGCGCGTCGCAGACGCTGCTGATCTCGATCCGCGGCATAGCCGCCAGCCAATCTCCCCGCCCACCCATCCATCGAAGCAGGGCTGCGGTTCCGGCAAATGCACGCGATCCCTCGTCACGGTCGGACGATACCCGTAGCCTCCGCGGGCGAAACCCGCGAACGCTGCGCCGCGTCGCTACGTTCGTATTGGCACGCTCGTGACGCGGGCGTACCTGCTCAGTCAGCAGGACCTGCAGCTGGCTCAAGGAACGCAGCGTCGTTTCGCGTGCCCTGGTCAGCGCCAACAGGCGGGGAACGCCCCTCCGGCCTGTGCCGCCGCCCAGCACTGGACGATCGCGTCGAGGGCCACCGACTGCGCGGGGTCCGGCGTGGCAGCCGGGCTTGGCCGAGGTAGCTCCCTGCAAGCGTCGTGCTGCAGCCCACTACTTGGGTTCACGAAGCGGATACAGAAGCCTGCCGGGCTGCCGGTCGGCGGGTCCTGGCGCTTCGACACGACGATCGCATCGGCCGCGGGCGGCTCGGCCGGCGCTCGCACCGCGGTCGCTGTGGGCGAGGCGATAGCCGCGGGGCTGCTCGAAGCGGTCGACGCCGTCGCCGTGCCAGTCGAGGCGGGCGCGGCCTCGTCGTCCGACCCGCACGCGGCGAGCGCGACCGCGAAGATCAAGCCGCCGAGTGCGAGTGACCGAAAAGCGACGCGCATATTGTCTCCGGAGCTATCGCACGCGCTGGCGCCGCGAAGCGGTCCGACAGCCCGCAGCCGCCGAGTCCGCCCCTCTCGAGCCCTTGTAGCACTCAACGTACGAAGGCCCCGCGCCGTTGTTCGCGGCTACGGGGCCTTAGCTAGATTCGCCAGACTGGTACCCCCAAGGGGATTCGAACCCCTGTTTCCACCTTGAAAGGGTGGCGTCCTGGTCCCCTGGACGATGGGGGCGGCGTACCGAGGATACCCGCCGCCCCCCGGCACCGGCCAGCGCGACCAGCCTGCTCGCAGCTACGGCAGCGCGGCGCGGCCCCCGCCCGGGAGCGCGAAGCGGCCCCCCGGCAGCCCGAAGCGCACCGGCGACAGCGCGGGCTGCCCGCCCGGCCTCGGCGGCGTGCCTCCTGCGAGGTGCGAGACGAGGGCGGGCGCAGCCGCCGGCGCGTGCCCGTTGGATGCAGGTGCGGCGTCCTCGGCCGGCGCGCGCTCGGCATCGCTCGCAGGCGCTGCCTCCTGCGCGGGGGCGACCGTCGCACCCATGGTCGGGGCGGCGGGCTCGGCGGCGAACGACGACGCCTGCGGTGCGGGCGGCTGACCCCACGCGCCACTGGGCGCGGAGTCGCGGCGCGCCTCGCCCCAGCTCGTGCTGGCGGTACCGCTGTCGAAGCGCTCCGCCGGCGCGCCGTCAGAGCGCTCGCGCCGCCTCCACCACATGTAGGCCGCGGTCGCAGCGCCCACCGCGAGCGTCAGCGCGGCGAACCGCGCGGCACGCCGTCCGCCGCGTCGACCCCGCATGCGGCCTACGAGCTCAGCCACTGCCGGTGGCTCGGGCATGTGCAGCTCCGCCGCCGGCGTGCTCGCCAGCACGCTTGCGCGGGCCATTGCGGCGCGCGCCCGCGCGAGCCGCGTGCGCCTGCGGCGCGTCAGAAACGCAAACGGTGCGATCAGGAGGCGCATCTGTGCTCACCCTTTCCCCGCTGGGGAGCGTGTGGATAGCCCGCGTGTGCCCCGCGAGCGATGCATCGGAGCACCCGCCGAGCGGGGAAAACCCTTACGGAATCACCATCCATCAACACTCGGGCCCGCTCGGACGCGCCGCTCCCGGCCCTCCGCCCACTCGCGCTCGCCGACACGGAGACCACCAGCGCACCTACTCCGCTCAAGCACCAGCAGCGTATAGTTTCCCTCTACCCGCGCCCACCATCCCCCGGAGCGACTCGATGACCACAGCCGACGCAGACCCCCAGGCCCACGTCGTCGACGAGTACCAGAGCCCGGTCTCTGGCTATCAACTGCTGCTCCGCCTGCGCATCGCCAACGTGCCGGGCAACCTGGGCATGGTCACCACCGTCATCGGCGACGGCGGCGCCGATATCGGCTCCATCGACATCGTCGAGGCGCACAAGGACATGGTCGTCCGCGACATCCGTATCTACTGTCGCGACGCGGACAACGCCCGCCTCATCGTCGAGCAAGTCGCGCTCCTCCCCGGCGTCGAGGTCCAGCACGCCTCCGATCGCACCTTCCAGCTGCACCGCCGCGGCAAGATCGAGGTCAGCAACAAGGTGCACATCCGCACCATGGCCGAGCTCGCGCACGTGTACACCCCCGGTGTCGCGCGCGTCTCCATGCAAATCCACGACAACCCGGACGCCGTCTGGTCCCTCACCACCAAGCCGAACACCGTCGCCGTCGTCACGGACGGCACCGCTGTGCTCGGCCTCGGCGACATCGGCCCGTACGCCGCCATGCCGGTCATGGAGGGCAAGTCGATGCTCTTCAAGACGTTCGGCGATATTGACGCCTGGCCGATCTGCCTCGACACGAAGGACCCCGACGAGATCGTGCGCATCGTCAAGGCGATCGCCCCCGGCTTCGGCGGCATCCTGCTCGAAGACATCTCCGCCCCCCGCTGCTTCGAAATCGAAGACCGCCTCAAGGAGCTGCTCGACATCCCCGTCTTCCACGACGACCAGCACGGCACCGCCGTGGTCGTACTCGCCGGGCTGATCAACAGCCTGAAGATCGTGCAGAAGCGGCCGGAGGACCTGCGCGTCGTCGTGCTCGGCGCGGGCGCTGCGGGCATCGCGTGCGCGCGCATCATGCTCAACTTCGGCGTGCGCCAGATGACGCTCTTCGACCGCAGCGGCCCGATCTACAACGGCCGCACCGCCGGCATGAACTCCGCCAAGCAATGGATCGCCGAGCACACGAACCGCGAAGGCTTCGACGGCACGCTGTCCGAGGCGATGCAGGGCGCCGACATGTTCCTCGGCCTCTCCGGCCCGCGCCAGGTCACCCCCGACCAGGTGTCGAGCATGGCGCCGGACTCGATCGTGATGGCGCTGTCGAACCCGGAGCCCGAGATCATGCCGGAGCTGATCTTCGGCAAAGCGCGCATCATCGCGACGGGCCGCTCGGACTACCCGAACCAGGTCAACAACGTGCTCTGCTTCCCCGGCCTGTTCCGCGGCGCCTTCGACTCGGCCGCCACGCGCATCACCGAGGAGATGAAGATCGTCGCCGCCCGCGCGATCGCCGGCGTGATCCCGGACTCACTGCTGTCCGAGGACTACATCCTGCCGTCCGTCTTCAACGAGGAAGTCGCCCAACGCGTCGCCGCCGCCACCGCCGCGGAGGCGATCCGCGGCGGCTACGTGCGCTCCAAGGGCTCGCGCGTCTTCATCTAGATCTAGCCCGAAGCGCAGCGGCGCGCGCGGTCTCGCCCGGCCGCGCCGGCGACTCGTAGCGCACGCGCGGCCCGGCGCGTCGCGAGAGCCCGCGCAGCTCATCGGGCCCCGCCACGAGCAGCGCCGCGATCGCGAGCACCATGACCCCGCTGCTGACGACCGCGGCGATCGTCCCCTCCCCCGCCTCCGAGGCGGTGAAGAGGTTGAACAGCCCGTGCCACAGCACGATCACCAGCAAGCTGCCGCGGGCGCTGTTGAAGAGCCACGTAAGGAACACCGCGCCGAGCGCCAGTCCGAGCGCCCAGCCGACGAGCATCGCGCCGTTCATGTCCGCGTAGCTGGGATTCTCGAAGAACGAGGGGACGTGCCAGAGCCCCCAGCCGATCAGCAGCAGGCCCGTCGCCGGCAACGCGCGCCGCGACTGCTGCAAGCGCGGCAGCGCAAACCCACGCCAGCCCGTCTCTTCGCCGACTGCGTACGTCAGCACGTGGACCAGCAATGTCAGCGGCAACCCGATCGCCGGCAGGTTCCTCGTCTTCGCGACCGCGGCGTACTCCGGCCATGCCCCGTCTACGAGCCGCGCCGCGACGAGGCCGACGCCGAGCAACACGAGCGGGCTGACGACGCCAAACAGCAGCCAGCCGACAGGCGCCGACGCCGGCCAGTAGCGCGCGAACAGTGTCCGCACCCCCGCGCGCCCATCGACGAACGCGGTGACGAGGACGGCGGCCGTGATCGGCCCGGCGGCGCCCGCGTAATGCCACCACTCGGGCACGTCACGCGACCACCACCCCTGCTCGGTCGCGATGCGCGGCAGCCACAGCAGCCACGACACTGCCAAGGCGAGCGCGAAGTAGCTCAGCACCGGATGCCGGCGGATCAACGAGCCTCCGCCAGCACGATCGCGCCTGCCCGCCGACGCGACTACAGCCGAACGTCCCGCGCTGGAGGGGCCAGTCCGCCGGAGCCGGAGCTGCCCGTCACGGCGAGTGACCCTACGAGTAGCGCTCCTCCGTCCACGGGTCGCCGTGGATGTGGTAGCCGTACATCTCCCAGAACCCCGGGCGCTCGTCCGCGACGAGCTCGATGCCGCGCACCCACTTCGCGCTCTTCCAGAAGTACAGGTGCGGCACCACGCCGCGCAGCGGGCCGCCGTGATCCGCCGAGATCGGCTCGCCGTTGTGCGTGTGCGCGAGTAGCGCCGCGTCGTAGTGCAGCTCGTCCAGCGGCACGTTCGTCGTGTAGCCGCCGTACGAGTGGAACATCACGTGCTTGGCCTCCGGGCGCACCTTCGCCAGCGCGAGCACGTCGCTGATGCGCACGCCCTCCCAGTCGTTGTCGTACTTGCTCCACGTCGTCACGCAGTGGATGTCGGAGCGGCTCCGCACCTGCGGGAGCGCCAGAAACTGCTCCCAGCTCAAGCGCACCTCCTGCTCCACCAGCCCGAAGATGCGGAACTCCCACGTCGCGAGGTCGATGCGCGGGTTCGAGCCGTAGCTCAGCACCGGCCAGCCGTCGGTCAGCCGCTGGCCGCCCGGGAGCCGAGGCGTGCGCGCCAGCGAGTGTGTGGTGTCGGGCGGCGTGTCGAGCGTCATTCGGCGGCCTGCCTTCCCCATGGCGAGCAGCGGCCGTAGCCCGCCACCGCCGTACTTGAGGCCTTCATCGTACGGCCGGGCCCGCCCCCGTCTCAACGCTGCGCGGAGCCCCTGGGGGCGGGACTGGCCCGGGGCGCGCTCGTGCAGCGCGCCTTCGCTACGATGGATGGATGCACCACAGGAAGCAGCCGGCATGACCGCCCAGCAGTCCGCCCTCCCCTCCCGCGCCGCCGCGGCGCGCTCCCGCGGCCCGTACGCGCTGCTCGCCCTCGTCGTGCTGGCCGCCGACCAGGCGACGAAGGCGCTGGTGCGCGCCCGGCTCGTCGAGGGCGAGGCGTGGCCGTCACGCGACGCCTGGCTGGCGATCTCGCACGTCGAGAACTCGGGCGCGGCGTTCGGCATGTTCCAGGGCGCAGGGCCGTTCCTGCTCGCCGCGACGGTGGTCGGCGTCGCCGCGGTGCTCGCGTTCCTGCTCGTCACCCCCGCGATCGACCGGTTGTACCTCGGGGCGCTCTCGCTCATCCTCGGAGGCGCGTCCGGGAACCTCATCGACCGGCTCGCGAAAGGCACCGTGACCGACTTCATCGACCCCACGCACTACCCGGCGTTCAACCTCGCCGACTCCGCCATCGTCTGCGGGGTGCTCGCCGTGATCGCGCACTCGCTCTTCAGCGGCGCCAGGGAGCCCGCGCGATGAGCGGCGCCACGCACCGCTTCGCCGCCGGCGCGCCCGACCGACTCGACCGCGCGATCGCCGCCGCCGTGCCCGCACTCTCGCGCGCGCAGGCGCAGCGGCTGATCGCCGCGGGCCACGTGCGCGTCGCGGACACGGCCGTCGCGCACGCCGCGCACACCGTCGACGCTGGCACGCTGATCGAGGTGAGCGTGCCCCTCGAACCGCAGCGCGACGCCCCGCCGGCCTTCGCCGTGCTGTACGAGGACGAGCACACGCTCGTGCTCGACAAGCCACCCGGGCTGATCGTGCACTCCGTGCCCGGGCGCAGCGGCCCGACGCTCGTCGACGCGGTGCGCGCGCACGCGCCCGAGATCGGCGACATCGACGGCAGCGATCGCCCCGGCGTCGTGCACCGCCTCGACCGCGACACCTCGGGCGTGCTCGCCTACGCGAAAACCGAAGCCGCCTGGTCCTACCTCAAGCAGCAGTGGCGCGATCGCGAGACGCTGAAGCAGTACCTGGCACTCGTCGCCGGTCGCGTGGACCCACCCGCCGGCATCATCGACGCCGAGCTCGGCCCCGACCCCAACGACCCGCGCCGTCGCGCCGTCGTCGAGCGCGGCGAGTCCGCGCTCAGCGAGTACCACGTGCGCGAGCAGTACGGCGACGAAGCCGCGCTGCTGGAGGTGCGCATCTTCACCGGCCGTACGCACCAGATCCGCGTGCACCTGGAAGCCACCGGGCACCCCGTGCTCGGCGACGTGCACTACGGCCGGGCTTCTGAGCTCATCGCGCGGCAGGCGCTGCACGCGTGGCGGCTCGGCTTCCGCCTTCCCGCCACCGACGAGTGGCGCGAGTTCGAGGCGCCCAGTCCCGCCGACTTCGCCGCCGCGGTCGCGCTGCTGCGCCTGCGCCACCGCGGCGTGACGCCCTGGCTGGCGCGCTCGTGAGCGGCCCGCGCCTCCGCTACGCGCCGAGCCCGACGGGCGACCCGC
>CAMDBZ010000033.1 GCA_945889565.1 Thermoflexus hugenholtzii JAD2
CATGTCGAACAGTCGCACGACGCGCGGCGTGTCGGACAGCAGCAGGCCGCACGCGGTGCGCACGAGCTGCGCGAAGTAGACGCGTGGCTCAAGCGCCTGCGCGCCCACGAGCAGCACCCAGTGCCAGTCGTCGGCGAGGTCGTCCATCGCCTTCCCGACGATGCGCACGTCGGCCATCGGTCTGCACCTCCATGCGCGAGCGTATTGCAGCGGTGGGATAGAGTCGCGCTCTGACGCGATGCTGACGCTCCGAGGGGCGCGTGCAGCTGCAGCCTGAGGGGAGCGCAGGTGCATCACGCAGCGCGCGTGCGTAGGCGGGCCCCCTGGCGGCTCGCGATCGTCGTGGTTGCCGCGCTGCTCGGCTGTGCGCTCGTCGTCGGCGCGCCGCGCGTCGGGGCGGCCGACCCGCCGCTGGCGATCGTGCTCGGCGCACAGGCGCCGCTACCGCTCGCTCCGCCGGACGACGGCGCGCTCGCGGGAGAGCTGCGCGAGCTCGCGGGCGCGGCCCGCGGGCTCGGCGCGGCGGCGCGTGGTGCCGACCTTGTGGCCGCGGTGCCGGCGGCGCGTGCGGCGGTGGCGGCGGGGCGGCTGCGCGTCGACGGCGACGCGGTGCAGGTGGACATCGAGTGGACGGGCGCTGGACCGCCGCTCGCGGCGCTGGCGGCGGCGGGCGCGCGCATCGAGCGCGAGGACCGTGCGCAGCGGGTCGTGCAGGCGCGCGTGCCGGCTGCGGCGCTCGAGCAGCTCGCGGCGGCCGCTGGCGTGCGGCGTGTGCGGCCGCCGCTCTACGCGCATGTGCGCGCCGGCTCGCGGCTGACGGAGGGCGACGCGCTGCTCGGGCTGGGGGCGCTGCGCACGACGGCCGGCGTCGACGGCAGCGGCGTGTGCGTCGGCGCGATCTCCGACGGCGTGTTCGGTATCGACGCGGCGATCGCGTCGGGCAACCTGCCGCCGACGACGCTCGTGCGCGACGGCGGCGGCAAGCTCGTCGGGACGACGGGTGGCGTGATCGCGCAGTCGTTCCGCGCGGACGGCGACCTCGAGGCGGGGATCGGTGGGCCGCCGGCGCGCGGCGCGGAGGGCACCGCGCTGCTCGAGATCGTGCACGACCTCGCGCCGGGCGCGCAGCTGCGCTTCGCGAACATCCAGACGCACCTCGACTTCAACGCGGCGGTGAATGCGCTGGCGGCGGTGTGCGACGTGGTCGTCGACGACATCGGCTTCTTCGGCTGGCCGGGCGACGGCACGAGCCCGGTGTCGCGCAACACCGCGGCCGCGCTGACAAGCCCGGCGAACCGCGTGCGCGCGCACGTCACGGCCGTCGGCAACGAGGCGCGCGACCACTACGAGGACGCCTACCGCGCCGACGCGACGGACATCTCGGCGATCTTCTCGGGCGGCCTGCACGGGAGGCTGCACCGCTTCGAGGCGACGCTGGGCACGGAGAACCGCGCCGGTTTCGGCGGGCCGAGCCTGAACAACGCCTTTCGCGTGGCGGCCCGGCAGAGCGCGACCGTGTGGCTCACGTGGAACGATCCGATCGGCGGCTCGGCGAACGATTACGACATGGCTGTGGCGTGGCGGGATGGGAGCGGGAACCTCGCGGGTATTGGCGGGCTCGAGGTGCAGAACGGCGACGACGACCCGCGCGAGTCCGTGTTCGTGACGAACGAGACCGGCGTCGACGCGCAGTTCGATGTGCTGATCTGGAACAAGAACGATGCGGCCGCGCCGCGCACGCTCGAGTTGTTCGTGCATGGCGCGTTGCACAACCGCTACGCGGGCGGCGCGGGGCTTGGCTGGCTGACGCCGGGCGGCTCGATCATGGCGCAGTCGGACGCGGGTGGCGGCGTGCTGGCGCTCGGCGCGGTGAACGCCAGCGACCCGGGCGTCGACGACGTGGCGTCGTACAGCTCGCGCGGGCCGACGAACGACGGGCGGCTCAAGCCCGACGCGGTCGCCGTCGACGGTGTGGCGATCAGTGGCGCGGGCGGCTTCACGTCGCCGTTCTTTGGCACGTCGGCCGCCGCGCCGCACGGAGCGGCGCTCGCGGCGCTGCTGCTGCAGGCGCACCCGCGGCTGCGTGCCGGCGCGCCGAACGCGATCGACGCTACGCCCGCGCGTTCGACGCTGCGCGCGTTGATCACGGACAGCGCGGTCGACCTCGGCGCGGTGGGAGCGGACCAGTTGTCGGGCGCGGGGCGCATCGATGGGGTGCGCGCGGGCGCGCTCGTCGGGCCGCCGCAACGACTCGAGTTCGCGGTCGTGCCGAGCGGCGCGGCGGCAGGCGTGCCGTTCGCGCAGCAGCCCGTCGTGCGCCTCGTCGACGGCCTGGGCGCCTCGTGCAGGGCGGCGGCGTGCCGGTCACGCTCGCGATCGCGGCGGGAACGGGCGCGACGGGCGCGGTCCTCGGCGGCACGACGACCGTGACGACTGCGGCTGGTGTCGCGACGTTCGCCGGGCTGCAGATCGATCGCGGCGGCAGCGGCTACGTGCTCGTCGCGAGCGCGCCGGGGCTCGACGCGGCGCGCGCGCCCGCGTTCGCGGTCGCCGCGGCGCCGGCGACGCGGCTCGCGGTGCAGGTGCAGCCATCGAACGCCGCGCCCGGCGCCGCATTCGGCGTGCAGCCGGCGTTCGCCATCGTCGACGCCAACGGCGCGCTGGTCGCGGGGGCCACCGACGAGGTAAGCGTCGCGATCAAGAGCGGCACCGGCGCGACGGGTGCGACGCTGCTCGGCGCGACGACGGCGCGCGCGAGCAGCGGCGTAGCGGTGTTCGCGAGCTTGCGCATCGATGCGCCGGCGACGGACTACGTGCTCGCGGCGTCGGCGCCCGGCCTCGCGGGTGTCGAGACGGCGCCGTTCGCGGTGGCGGAGCGCGCCGTGGCGCAGCTCGTCGTGCGCGCGCAGCCGGCGGGCGCGGTGGCCGGCGCGCCGTTCGCGACGCAGCCGTCGTTCGAGCTGCGCGACGCGGGCGGCAGCCTCGTCGTGGGCCCGGTGCCCGTGACGGTGGCGATCGGCGCAGGCAGCGGCACGCCGGGCGCTGCGCTGCTGGGCACGACCACGGTCGCTGCTGCCGGCGGCATTGCGACGTTCAGCGGGCTCCGCATCGATCGTGCGGGCGGTGCGTACGTGCTGGTCGCATCGGCGGGGAGCGCGAGCGTCGAGACCGCGGCGTTCGACGTCGTGCAGGGCGCTACCGCGAGTATCACGGTCGTGCAGCAACCGGGTGACGCCGTCGCGGGACAGCCGCTCGTGGAGCTGCGCGCGGAGCTGCGCGACGACGGCGGGACGCTCGTTGCCGCGCCGGTCGTCGTCACCGCGCGCATCGCGCCGGGCAGCGGTGCAGCCGGCGCCGTGCTGCAGGGGACGACGGCGCGCGCAAGCGTGGGCGGCGTCGTGCGCTTCGACGACCTGCGCATCGACACAGCGGCGACGGGATACACGATCATGCTTGCGGTGGGTGCGGTGACGGTGGAAAGCGCGCCGTTCGCGGTCGCGCCCGCGGCGCCGGCAGCGCTTGCGTTCACGACGCAGCCCGGCGGCGGGGTCGCGGGCGCGGTGCTGGCACAGCAGCCGGTGGTCGAGCTGCGCGACGCGTTCGGCAATCGCGCTGACGCGGCCGCGCCCGCGGTGACGGTCGCGCTGGCGTCGGCGCCGGCCGACGGCGCGCTGCTCGGCGCGACGACTGCGACGGCGACGGCGGGCGTGGCGCGCTTCGCGACGCTGCGAGCGGACGTTGCCGGCACGTATACGCTCGCGGCGAGTGCGCCGGGGCTGGCCGGGGCGGTGTCGTCGGCGTTCGTCGTCGCGCCGGGCGCGGCGTCGCGGCTGCGCTTCGAGACGGAGCCGGGCGGCGCGGTGACGGGCGCGGCCACGAATGCGACCACGGGCGCGGCCACGCGCGCGGTGTTTGCGCGGCCGCCGATCGTGCGCGTCGACGATGCGTTCGGGAACCTCGTGACCGGCGCGAGCGGCATCGTAACGGTGCGCATCGCGGCAGGTACGGGCACGGCGGGCGCGACGCTTACCGGCACGACCGTGCGGCAGCCCGCCGGCGGACGGGTCACGTTCGACGACCTGCGCATCGATCGCCCAGGCGCCGGCTTCGTGCTCGTGGCCACTGCGAGCGGGCTGACAGAGGCGCGTAGCGCGCCGTTCGAGGTCGCGCTCGGGGCGCCGCGCACCGTGGTCGTGCGCACGCATCCCGCGGACGGTGTCGGCGGCGAGCCGCTGCGCACGCAGCCGGTGTTCGAGCTGCGCGACGGCGATGGCAACCTGGCGGACGGCGTGGTGACGCTCGCATTGAAGGCAGGCGCCGGCCCGGCGGGTGCGCGGCTGTTCGGGACGCTGAGCGCGGCCACCACCGGTGGCGTCGTCGCGTTCGGGGACATCGCGGTCGATCGCGCAGGCGGCGGGTACATGCTCGTGGCGAGCGCGCCCGGGGCGATCGCGGCCGAGACGGCGACGTTTACGGTGGTCGCCGGCGCGCCGGCGCGACTGGCGTTGGACGCGCAGCCAGCCGGCGGCACCACGTCCGGTGGGCTGTCGCCGCAGCCCGTGGTGGCGGTGCTGGACGCCGGGGGCAACCGCGCAGCGGGCGCGCCGAAGCTCGTGCGGCTCGCGCTCAAACCCGGCAGTGGCGTTGTGGGCGCGACGCTCGCGGGGATTGTGACGCTGACGGCGACAGACGGCCGCGCGGCGTTCGCCGGGCTGTCGATCGCGGTGCCGGGCGCAGGCTACGTGCTGGTCGCGAGCGCGGACGGACTGAGCAGTGTCGAGAGCGCGCCGTTCGCGGTGACGACGGGCGCGGCAGGCGGGAGCGGCGGCGGCGGCGGCGCGAGCGCGACGCCGACTGCGACTGCCTCGCCGACGCCGACGCCCACAGCGACGACGCGCACGCAGGCGGGCGGGGTGATCGTGCGCACGCGCGCGCCGCAGGTGACGACGCTGGCGAGCGCGGGGGAGACGGCGATTGGCGCCGATACCGCGGGTGCGCGCGTGCTGCTGCGCGTGCCGCCGCGCGCGCTGGCGGTGGGCGCGCGAGTGTCGCTCGCGGGGCTCGACGACACCGCGGACCTCGCGCGTCAGGCGGCGCCAGCGCGCGGCGAGACGCTGCTCGCGGCATGGGTCATCGAGGCGCTGGACGGCGCAGGGGCAGCCATCGACGGGACGCTCGCGAGCGAAGCGGCGATCGAGGTGACGCTCGCGAACGCGCCTTTCGGTGTGCTCGACGACGAGCTTGTGCTCGCGTTCTGGGACGGCGCGAGCTGGGTGCCGCTCGCCAGCGAGGTCGCGCGCGGGTCGGCGGGCGGCGTAGCGGTGGTTGGCGTGACGGCGCACTTCAGCCTGTTCGGCGTGCTGCACGCACCGCGGCGCGATGTGGCGATCGCGGACGGCTGGACGCTCGTGGTGTGGCACGGCGCCGACGGGGCCGCGACCGGGCGCGAACTCGCGCGCATCCGCGGCCGCGAGCCCGTGGCTGCGGCGTTCCGAGCGGACGGCGCGGGCGGCTGGGAGTGGCACATCGTCGGCGCGCCGCCGTTCGCGCAGCGCGGGCTGGCGACGCTGCGCGACGGCCACCCGCTGCTGGTGCGGTCCTACGCGCCTGGAAGCTGGCGACTACCGGCGCGCTGATGCTGCGCGCCCGCCGCCGTGGCTCGCGCGCTCCGGCGGTCCTAGAATGGCCGGGTGGCAGGGTAGCTCAGTGGTAGAGCAGGGGACTCATAAGCCCTTGGTCGGCGGTTCAAATCCGCCCCCTGCTACCAGATTCCGCTGCTCGCGGGGCTCGGAACGCTCGGGACGACCGTGTTACCGGGGCGGCAACGGGTCGTCCCGGCGGATGACGCGCGCTGTCGTTCTGGCCAGGGACCGCGCGCCGCTAGCCCGTGCGCATGCCCTGGCGCATGAAGAACACCGGCACGGTGGACGTCCGTATCACCGACTCCGCGACGCTGCCGAGCAGCGCGCGGCGGAAGCCAGTGCGGCCGTGCGTGCCCATCGCGATCGCGTCCGCCTGGAGGCGCGTCGCCTCCCCGATGATCGCTTCTGCGGTGTGATCGGACGACCGCGCGTGCGTCTCGAACTCGACGCCGCTCAGGCACTGGGCGGCGAGCGCTCGCAGGCGCGCGAGCGTGTCGGCGCGCACGCGCTCGAAGGCTTGCGCGCGGTCCTCGGCGATGCGTGCGGTTGGCTCGGCGACGCCGAGCGGGGTGCCGGACGACGATCCCGTGGGCGTCAGCTGCCGAATCGGCTGGCAGCGGCGGCGATCACCCAGCAGGGGTACGTAGTCGATCCGCCGCCTTGCCGATCCGCTGGTAGCCTCGCCGGAGAGCCCGATGGGCACCAGGGAATCGCCGTCCACGCCGTCGAACACGATGTCGCCCGGCCGGCCCGACCGGGCGCACCCAGGAGCAGCAGTGGCAGCAGTGGCAACAGGAGGCACAGCGCGGCGAAGATGAGCTTCATGACCGGCGCGAGCAGTGCGTCCCGCAATGACTCGCCCGACGAGCGCCGCGCAGGCGGAGCGCCGTCGTTGTTCGCTCGGTGCGCCAGGGGCCGCGACTCCGGCGTGCTGAGATGAGCCGTGCCGCGCAAGCGCTCGTGCGGCCGGAGGGCTCGCCGGCGGAGCTGACGTTCCTCGGCGCTACTGGAACGGTGACGGGCTCACGGTTCCTGCTCGAGGTGCAGGGCCGCCGCATCCTGATCGAGTGCGGGCTGTACCAGGAGCGGGAGTTTGCGGCGCGCAACTGGGACGGCTTTCCCGTCGACCCGCGATCGATCGATGCGGTGGTGCTCACCCACGCGCATCTCGATCACTCGGGCTATCTGCCGCGACTGGTCCAGGCCGGGTTCGCCGGACCCGTCTGGTGCACACCTGCTACAGCGTCGCTCGCTGAGATCCTCTGGCTGGACGCGGCGCGCATCGCCGTCGAGGACGCGCGCTTCAAGAAGCGGCGCCACGAGCGCGAGGGGCGACGCGGGCCGCACCCGGAGCTCCCGCTGTACACCGTGGCGGATGCACGACGGGCGATCGGCCTGCTGCGCACCGCCGACTATCGTCAGCGCTGGAGCGTCGCGCCTGGCGTGCGCGCGGAGTTCCGCGACGCCGGCCACATCCTCGGCTCGGCGACGCTCACGCTCCGCGTCCGCGCGCGTGGCGGCGAGCGCTCGATCACGTTCTCGGGCGACCTCGGGCGGACGAGCGAGCCGCCGCTGCACGATCCGGAGCCCCTGGCGGCGCCGGACTACGTCGTCGTCGAATCGACGTACGGGGACCGTGGGCACGCCCCGGCCGACGTGCTGGGCGAGCTCGAGGCCGTCGTGAATTCGACCGTCGCGGCCGGCGGCAACGTGGTGATCCCGGCGTTCGCGGTCGGCCGCGCGCAGGACGTGCTCTTGCGCCGCAAGACCCTCATCGACAGCCACCGCATCCCGCGCCTGATGGTCTTCGTTGACAGCCCGATGGCGACGTCGGTGACGGCGCTCTACCGCCAGTACCGATCGCTGCTCGATCCCGAGCTTGCAGCGGCGTTCAACGGCCGCCGCTCGCCGTTCGAGTTTCCGGGCCTGACGTACGTGCGCTCCGTGGAGGCATCGAAGGCGATCAACCGCATCGCGGGCTCGACGGTGATCATCGCGGGTGCGGGCATGTGCAACGGCGGCCGCATCAAGCATCACCTCGTGACGAACATCGGACGGCCCGACAGCACGATCCTCTTCGTCGGCTACCAGGCGCAGGGCACGCTGGGGCGGCGCATCGTCGATGGGGACAACCCGGTCCGCATCCTTGGCGAGCAACGCGATGTCCGCGCGCGCATCGCGCGGATCGATGGCTTCTCCGCGCACGCCGACCGCGACGATCTCCTGCGCTGGATCCTGGCGAGCGAACGGCGCCCCAAGCAGCTGTTCGTCGTGCACGGCGAGGCCGCGGCGACGGAGTCGCTTGTAGCCGCGCTTCGCGAGCGGGGGCTCGATGCCGCCGCGCCGGAGTTCGGCGAACGCGTCGCGCTCGAGTAGGAGCGGCCGCCGCACGGCCCGTTCGATGCCGTCGTCGCTTGCGCCGCCGCGCCGAGCGCTCTTCGCCGGGCGCGATCGCGTATCGTTGCACCATGCGGACACGCGTTGACGGCTGGTCGGTGCGCGCGCGCGTGCGCGCGATCGGCTGGCTGCTCGCGGCGCTCATCTTGCTCGCGGGGTGGCCGACGATCGATGCCTACGGTCGCGCCGCGGCGCTGCTTGGCGACGCGGTGCTGCGGCTCCCAGTGAGCCCGCTCAGCTGGGTAACGGCCGATCCGATCACGGAGGAGTTGCACTGGCCGAACGGCGGCTACGGCGTCTTCACGCGGCCACGGTCGAGCGAGCCGCACGCCACGCTGCTGCTCGTGCTCGGCGCCGAGCCCGCGGACCCCGATGACCCCCGGGTGCGGCGCCTGCGCGAAGGGCTCGCGCGCATCGGGCTCGCCTCGTTGCTCGTCCGCTCGGAGCCGCTGATCGACAGCCGTGTGACGCCCGACGAGATTCCGCTGCTCACGGGCGCCTTCGTCGCGCTGCGTGAGCACCCGCGCGTGCGCCCCGACCGGATCGGGCTGCTCGGGCTCTCGGTCGGCGGGTCGCTCGCGCTGGTCGCGGCGGCCGACCCGGCGATCGCGGACGAGGTCTGGTTCGTGCTCGCCATCGGCCCGTACTTCGATGCTGCGACGCTGGCGCTGGAGGTCAACAGCCGCCGCTATCGCACGCCCGCCGGCGTGGTCGCGTGGGACCCCGACGCGACCGCCGTGCGCGTTGTGCGCCGCACGCTCCTCGCCGCGCTCAGCCCCGCCGATGTCGAGGCGATCGAGGCTGGCCGCGAGCCGCGTTCAGCGGACGGCCGCGTTGCGGCGGAGCTGCTGGCCGCGCCCACGCTGGAGCGCGCCGAGCAGCTACTGCCGGCGCTCAGCCCGTCCGTCCGCGAGGCGTTCGCGGCGGTCAGCCCGAGCGCCTACCTGCCGGGCCTGCGGGCGCCGCTCTACCTGTTGCACGACAACCACGACCCGTTCATCCCGTGGACGCACTCAGAAGCGATCGCGCGTGAGTACACGCCCGACACGTACCATCGGCTCGACATGTTCGAGCATGTGGACCCGAAGCTCGGGAACGTGCGCATCCTGCTGCGCGACGGCTCGCGGCTGCTGCGGCTGTTCGCGCACATCATCAGGGAGCGATGAGCGCACGCGGCCCGATGGTGAGTGGCGTGGCGGGACCTTTGGACTGTCTCCGTGGCCGTCGGGGGTGCGACGATGACCGGCGCAGGCGGGGACGAGGGCGCGTCAATGATCGCAGCAGGAACGCCGGCAGCGGCGGCGCCGCAACCAGTACTGGTGGATGAGTACGCGGCCGCCGACCGCGCACGGCGGCGCGCGGCGGCGGTTCGCGTCGGGCGCGCACTCGTCGCGCTTTACGCGGCGTCGTTGCTGCTCTACCTCGCTGTGGTGTTCCTCACGCTGATGACGGTGTACATCCTCGGGCAGCTGATCGAGCCGTGGATGGGCGCAGCGATCGTTGGCTCCACGCTGCTGCTCGTGTCCATCGTCGTGCTGCGCCGCGCCCTGCGGTACGTGCGCGCCGCGGTCGATGTCTACATGCACGACGGTTAGGCGCCCGCGGGCGGGGCGAGTCGAGCGGAGGGCGGTCGCGGTGGCATCCTCCCTGTCGTCGTCCGCCATGATCGGGAACACGCTCCCGGAGTTGCTCGCGCGCGCGGTCGCGCGGTACGGCGCACGCACGGCGGCGCGCGGGCCGAGCCGAGGCGAGCTCGCCACCATCAGCTATGACGAACTCGATCGGCGCAGCGCGCTGCTCCGCGACGAGATCGCGCCGGCGCTGCAGCACGCGGAGTTCGTGCCGCTCTGCGGCCACAACTCGCTGGAGTGGCTCATTGTGCTGTTCGCGCTGCTGCGTGCCGGAGCCGTGCCGGTGCCGGTGAACCCCGATGCGGACGCGGCCACGCTGCAGGGCATATTCGACGAACTCGCCCCCGGCGTGGTGGCAGGCGAAGCGCGCGCTCTGGCCCGCGTGCAGCACCGGGCGGCGCGCACGATCGAGCTCGACCGGCTCGACGCGCCGCCCGTGACCGCGCGCCCGGTGGGCGCCGACGCGGTTGTCGCACCCCATGAGCTCGCGCTCATGCTCTACACGACGGGCACGACCGGTCGTCCGAAGGGCGTGATGCTGAGCCACCGCAACCTCGTGTCGAATGTCGCCGGTGTGATCGACGCCGTGACGCTCGGCACCGACGATATCGTGCTTGTCGTGCTGCCCCTGTACCACTCGTTCCCGCTGACCACGGGATGCCTCGCGGCGATCGCCGCGGGCGTGCGCATCGAGCTCGAAGCGCGGCCGACGCGGCTCGCCGCGCGCCTGGCGGAGGCGCGCCCGACGCTGCTGATCGGCGTGCCCGCGCTGTACGAGGTGCTGCTCAACCGCGTGCGGCATCGCGCCCGCAGCCGGAGCGCGCGCCTCTACGTGACGTCCGCCCGCTGGCTGAACCGGCTACTGATCCGGCGCCTCGGCCTGAATGCGGGGCGGCTGCTCTTCCGCCCGCTGCAGCGCGCGCTCGGTGGGCGCCT
>CAMDBZ010000034.1 GCA_945889565.1 Thermoflexus hugenholtzii JAD2
GCGAGCTCGATGGCGATGTAGGCGGCGAGCAGGACGTAAGCAGCGAACAGCATCGGACGAGCCTCGTTAGCAGTTGTACGGCGTCGCTCGGGCGGTCGCGACGTGACACAGCCTAGCGAGGGGTCGCGCGGGCGTCGCTGCGGGTGTTCCCGTAGTGACCTACGGGTGCGCACGTAGGGAGTGCGTCGAGGTGCGCGGGCGCCCTCCGTCCGGCGCTGGCGCGGGGCCTCAGGCGCCGGCGCGGGGGCGGTGGCGGAACAGGGCGCCGAGGGCGATGGCGGCGCCGAGCGCGATCAGCACGACGGGCCAAACCACCTCGGCACGCAGCTCGATGATGTCGAGCTCGTCGAGCAGGAAGGCGACGCCGAGCGCGACGAAGGCGAAGCCGGCGAGCATGCCGCCGACGTCGACGCGGGTGGGCTTGTTCATCGTTCGCTGACCTCCACGGAGCCGAAGGCGGCGTCGATCTTGAGGTCGAGCTTGCGTTCGGCGCGGTCGTAGTCGGCGGAGCGGGTGACGCGGTTGGCTCTGACCGGGCCGGCACTGACTTCGTCGTCGAGCGCGTCGACGCTGCCGAAGGAGACGTGTGCGTCGACGCGGACGCCGACGCCGCGGGGGACGATGACGGTCAGGCTGCCGAAGGCGGCGCTGGCCTCGACGCGGGTGGTGCCGGTGGGGAAGGTGATGCGCGTGAGGTCGAGCGTGAGCGAGCCGAAGGCGTGCGAGTACGAGGCGTCGAGCTCGGCGAGCGTGGCGGGTTGCTCGGTGCGGTCGCCGAAGGCGGTGTCGGCGTCGAAGGTGGTGTCGAGCGAGGCGCCGGTGGCGAGGATGGCGGTGAGCACGACGCCGAGCACGAGCAGGCCGCCGCGGGCGACGGCGCCGAGGGTGACGACGAGCAGCGCGCCGACGGCGATGAGCACGACGGCGAGCGCGGCGCCCACGTTCACGTCGGCCACGTCGAGCTCGCGCAGCAGCCACACGACGCCGAGCAGGATCAGCAGCAGCCCGAAGAGCAGGCCGGCGCTGAGCGGTCCGCGGCTCTCGGCGCGGGGGCTCGGGGTGGTCGCGTCGTCCGGGCCCGCGGGCGCCTCGGGCATGAGGATCCAGGCGAGGATGTAGGCGGGGATGGCGATGCCCCCGCTGACGATGGCGAGCGCGACGAAGCCGACGCGTGCGAGCACAGGGTCGATGTCGAAGTACTCGGCGACGCCGCCGCCGACGCCACCGAGCACGCGCTCGCGGCGCGAGCGCTGCAGGCGTCGGACGCGCGCGGGCAGCGGGGGCGGTGTAGGTGGCGGGGGCGCCGCGAGCGCGGGCGGCTCGGGTGGGGGTGGCGGTGCAGCTGGCGGTGGCGGCGGGTCGGCCGGGGCGGGGGCGTCCGGGTCGCGGGCGGGGGGCGGCTCTTGCGTCACGAGGTTGCTCCCGTCGTCGACGCGATCGTACTGCCTCGGACGCGCGAGTGTGGGGGACGTTCGGGGTTCGTTGGGCGGGTCGTAGGGGTCGCGTTCGCGTGGTAGCTGGTCAGGGGGCGATGAACGTCTCCTGCGTATCGTTGGCGCGGATGGTGTAGCGGGTGCCGGAGGTGAAGTCGGTACCGAGCGCGACGGTGGTGGAGACGTAGCCGTACAGCTGCGTGCAGGCGCGGTTGGGGGCGGCGCTGGTGAGGTTGGTGACGGTGAGCGTGATCGTCGTGCCGGCGCGGGCGACCTGGATGCCGCCGAAGCGGGCGCAGCCGTCGGGCAGCCCGGAGGTGACGTCGACCCAGTACTGGCGGGGCGCCGTGTCGGACCAGATCACGTCAATCGCTTCGATCGGGGCGACAGCCGTGCGCTCGCCGGGGGCGGGGGCGGCTGGGGGTGCCGTCGTGCCTGTGGGCAGGGGCGCCTCGCTGCGCGGGGTCGGGCGCGGGGTGGCGGCGCTGCTCGTCGGCGATGTGGTGGCGGTTGCGGCGGGCGGGGCGGGGCTGGCGGCGGCCGTCACGGGGGTAGCGGTACGCGGGGCGGTCGCGGGCTCGGTCGGGCTGGCGGTGGGGGTGTCGGCCGGCGCAGGGGCGTCGTCGCCGCTGCAGGCGCTTGCGACGAACAGCACGAGGGCGGCGAGGGCGAGCGCGAAGGGCCAGCGCGGTGGTGGTGTCATGTATGGCATGACGTAGGGACGGCGTGGAACGTTCCCGCCTTACGCGAGAGGCGCGCGCGGTCGATCACGCGACGTAACGGCGTCGAGGTAGCCGGCAGCGGGGGAGCTATTCGAGGCCGCGCTCGCCGATGAAGGCGACGAGGTCCGTGATGCGGCAGGCGTAGCCGTACTCGTTGTCGTACCAGCCCATGGTTTTCACCATGTCCTGGTCGAGCACCATCGTGGATGGGGAATCGAAGATGGCGGAGCCGGGGTGGCCGCGGAAGTCGGTGGAGACGAGCTCGTCCTTCTCGAAGTAGAGGAAGCCTTTCATGGGGCCCTCGGCGGCGGCGAGGAAGGCTTCGTTGATCGTGCCCTTGGAGGCTGACTGCTCGAGGTCGGTGACGAGGTCGACGACGGAGACGGTGGGGGTGGGGACGCGGTAGGCGAGGCCGTTCAGCTTGCCCTCGAGCTCCGGGATAATTTTGCCGACGGCGCGAGCGGCGCCGGTGGACGTGGGGATGATGTTGAGGCCGGCCGCGCGGGCACGGCGCAGGTCCTTGTGCTTGGCGTCGACGAGGTTCTGGTCGCGCGTGTAGGCGTGGATGGTGGTCATGAAGCCGCGGCGGATACCGAAGGCGTCGTGCAGCACTTTGACCATCGGGACGACGCAATTCGTAGTGCACGAGCCGTTGGAGATGACGTGGTGACGCGCGGGGTCGTAGTCGAGGTGGTTGACGCCCATGATCACGGTCCAGTCGTCGTCCTTGCCGGGGGCGGAGATGACGACCTTCTTCACGCTGCCGCGCAGGTGCTTCATCGCGTCGTGGCGGGACTCGAACTCGCCGGTGGACTCGATCACGAGGTCGACGGCGAGGGAGGGCCAGTCGATGGCAGCGGGGTCGTCCTCGCGGAAGACGCGGATCTCGCGGCCGGCGATCGAGAAGCCGTCCGCGCCGTCCTCGATGGGGGCGGGGAAGCGGCCGTAGTCGGAGTCGTAGCGCAGCAGATGGGTGTGCATCGCCACGTCGGTGCGGCCGTTGATGGCGACGATGTCGAAGTCGTCGCGGTGGTGCTCCCACCACGCACGCACGGCCTGGCGGCCGGTGCGGCCGAGGCCGTTGATGCCGACGCGGAGCTTGGTCATGACGCGGTCCCTTCGACAGCGGGCGCGCGCAGCCGCGCCCGCACGCAGCACGTCCGATTGTAGGTGCAGCCGAGCTTAGCGCGGCCGGCGGGGAGCCGCGGTCGAGTGGTGGTTATGGGGCGTTAACCGGCGCGTGCGGTCAGCACGTCGAGCGGTATCGCGGCGGGCGCCGCCGGGATCTGGGTCGACGCCGGCGCTGGCTCGATTTCGAGCGCGGCGGGGAGGGCGGCTGCCCAGCGGCGGACGGCGCCCCAGTCGCGCCAGTCGGTGTCGGGCATGCGATTGAAGCGCGAGTGCAGGCGGCTGGGGTCGAGCGCGGCGCCGGAGAGCTGCGTGTCGACCGGCGTGAGCCACGGCGCCTTGCGCAGGGCGCCTTCGAGTTGGCCGCGCGCGCAGGCGCGCTCGGCGGCGTTGGGCACGGGTGCGCAGGCTGGGTCGAGCGCGAAGACCGCGAGGGGGAGCGCCTCGAGCGCGCGACGGTGGCGCATGAGGAAGCGCGACGCCTCGCGGTGCCAGTGACCGTGGTACAGCGGACCGCCCAGCACCACCGCGTCGTAGGCGTCGAGCACCACCGCGTCGAACGCGCGGAGGTCCTGAACGTCATCGGCGGCGCGGAGCGTCGCGCTCAGACCGCGGGCACGCAGCTCGCTGGCGATTACTTCGGCGACCTCGCGGGTCGTGCCGTGCTTGGTGGCGTAGGCGACCAAGATGGATGGCATGTGCGGCCTCCCAGCGCGGCGCGCGGACGTATGGTGGCAAGGCGCGCGAGCGCGGGGGAGGGCAATAGGTCCTACTGCGTTCGGGACGTGCGGGTGGGGCTTCGAGGCTAGAGGAGCAGGCGGCGGGTGGCGTCGGCTGGGCGGCGGCGGAAGTCGAGCAGCAGGTGGCGGCGGCGTCCGGCGGCGTCGGTGTGCTCCTCGAGGCGGCAGCGGTTGGGCTGCGCGAGGTGCACGTCGATGGTGCGGACGTGGGCGGCGGCTTCGCCGCGCAGGTCGTCGGGCGCGGGGAACAGCTCGCGCAGGTGGAGCGCGACGTGCAGCTGGCTGGCGTGGATGCGCAGCGCCCAACCGAGCAGCAGCTGGGCCCAGCCGAGGTGAAACGCGTCGTCGGCGAAGACGAGCGGGTAGCGCGCGTGGGTCGCCTCGGCGGCGACGAAGAGCGCGGTGGGGCCGAAGTTCGGCCGGCCGAAGTCGGAGGCGGCGCGGTAGATCGGGCGCAACGCGTCGTCGGTGGCGATCGCTTCGCCGCCGAAGAAGTGGCCGAGCCCGACGTCTTCGGCGCGCGTATCGGCGTCGCGGGCGTACGCCTGGTGGGCCCAGCGGCGGAACTCGTCGAGCTCGTTGCCGAGCTGTGCCTGGGCAGCGACGTGCTCGATGGCCTGGCGGAGCAGCGGGAGCGCGGACTGGTAGCCACCACGGCGGACGAGCGAGGCGGCGTCGGAGGTAGAGCTGAAGGCGCGGCTCCAGAGCGAGGCGAAGGCGGCCATGCGCATGGTGCGGGCGGTGGGCGTGTAGCCGGCGGCGACGATGCGGGCCTGCAGCGCCAACCCGGCTTCGAGCAGGCGGAGGTCGTCGGCGAGCAGGAAGCCGGTCTGGCGCCACGCGTCGTCGGCGGCAGGGGTGAGTTCGGCGGGCTTGCCGGGGAGGCGCCAGCCGTCGGGGACGCGCATGCCGGAGACGCGCTGGGGCGCCTCCGCCACGGAGAGGGCGATGGGGAGCGAGTCGGGGTTGATGTCGCCGGGGCCGGTCATCGCTTGACTGTCGCGGTCGGGCGTGAGGATGGGAGGGAGGCGCAGGCTCCCTGCGGCGTGCGGGGCGGATCGCCCTCACCCCCCGGCCCCCTCTCCCCGCAAGGCGGGGCGAGGGGGAGTCGGGCAGCGGCGGCGGTCGGTCCGCTGGTCCGGGTACGGACGGGCGCCGTCATGGAGGCGAAGCGCCGCGCGGCGAGCGTGCGCGGGCGCATCAGCGGCCGAGGCGGCTGAAGGCGGCGCGGCCGGCGTAGGCGGCCTGCATGCCGAGCTGCTCCTCGATGCGCAGGAGCTCGTTGTACTTGGCGGTGCGGTCGGTGCGGGCGGGGGCGCCGGTCTTGATCTGGCCGGAGCCGGTGGCGACGGCGAGGTGCGCGATGGTGGTGTCCTCGGTCTCGCCGGAGCGGTGCGAGATGATCGTGGCCCAGCCGGCTTGCTGCGCGAGGCGGATCGCCTCGAGCGTTTCGGTGAGCGTGCCGATCTGGTTGAGCTTGATGAGGATGGCGTTGGCGGCGTGCTCCTCGATGGCGCGCTCGAGGCGGCGGATGTTCGTGACGAGCAGGTCGTCGCCGACGAGCTGCACGCGGTGGCCGAGCCGGTGCGTGAGCGCTGACCAGCCAGCCCAGTCGTCCTCCGCCATGCCGTCCTCGATGGAGACGATGGGGTAGTCGCGCGCCCACTCCTCCCAGAGGTCGGCGAGCGCGGCGGAGTCGACGGTGCGGCCTTCGCGGGCGAGGCGGTACTCGCCGCCGGCCTCGGTGGGGACGTAGAGCTCGGTGGTGGCAGGGTCGAGGGCAATGGCGATCTCGTCGCCGGGGCGGCGGCCGGCGAGCGTGATCGCGTGCATCAGCAGGTCGAGCGCCTCGCGGTTGGTGGCGAGCTGCGGGGCGAAGCCGCCCTCGTCGCCGACGGTGGTGGCGAGGCCGCGCTCGTGCAGCAGCGAGCGGAGCGCGTGGTAGACCTCGGAGAGCCAGCGCACGGCCTCGTGGTAGGTGGGGGCGCCGAGCGGAACGATCATGAACTCCTGGAAGTCAGTGGAGTTCGCGGCGTGCGCGCCGCCGTTGAGGATGTTGCAGAGCGGTACGGGCAGCACGCGCGCGTTGACGCCGCCGAGATAGCGGAAGAGCGGCTCGCCGGCGGACTGCGCGGACGCCTTGGCGGCGGCGAGCGAGACGGCGAGCAGGGCGTTGGCGCCGAGGCGGCGCTTGCTGGGCGTGCCGTCCGCCTCGATGAGCAAGGCGTCGAGCTCGGCCTGCCGGGAGGCGTCGATGCCGCGCAGCACGGGGGCGAGCTGGTCGTTGACGTGGGCGATGGCCTTGAGCACGCCGCGGCCGTGGTAGCGGGCGGGGTCGCCGTCGCGCAGCTCGAGCGCTTCGTGGGCGCCGGTGCTGGCGCCGGAAGGGACGGCGGCGCGGCCGGCGGAGCCGTCGGCGAGGATGATATCGACCTCGACGGTGGGGTTGCCGCGCGAGTCGAGGATCTCACGGGCGCGGATGTCTTCGATCTCCATGGGGCCCGCCTCTCGTCGCGCGTGTGACCGGGCAATGATGCGGCGCGGGTACGGGGGGAACAACGGGAGTCCTTGCCCCCGGCCCCTCTCCCCGCGGGGCGGGGCGAGGGGGGAGCGGGGCGATCAGCTCAGTCAGCGGGCGCGGGGGTGGACCTGCTCGTAGACCTCGCGCAGGTGGGAGTCCGCCAGCTGGGTGTAGACCTGGGTCGTCGAGACGTTGGCGTGGCCGAGCAGCTCCTGCACGTCGCGGACCGACGCGCCGCCGCGCAGCATGTGCGTGGCGAAGGAGTGGCGCAGGGTATGCGGCGTGACGTGGGCGTCGATCTCGGCGGAGCGCGCGTAGTTCTTCAGGATCAGCCAGAAGCCCTGGCGGGTCAGGCGCTCGCCGCGGCGGTTGACGAAGAGCGCGACTTGCGGCCGTTCTTTGAGCAGCGGGGGGCGCGCGGTGTCGAGGTAGCGCTCGATGGCGGCGACGGCCTGCTCGTAGACGGGGATAACGCGTTCCTTGGCGCCCTTGCCGGTGCACCGCACGTAAGCGGGCGCGGGCATCAGGTGCAGGCTATCGAGGTTGAGCGAGACGAGCTCTGTGACGCGCATGCCGGTGGCGTACATGAGCTCGAGCATGGCGGCGTCGCGCACGGACTCGGCGGTGTGGTTGCGCAGCGGTGCGCGCAGCAGCGCGTCCACGTCGGCGGTGGTCATGGGGCGCGGCACGGGCTTGGGGGCACGAGGCGAATCGATCGCGGCGGTGGGGTTGCTGGTGATGATGCCGTGATCGAGCAGGAACGCGCAGAACGACTTCACGGCGGCGAATTTGCGCGCGACGGTGGCGGGCTTGTACTGGCGGTCGCCGCGCAGCCAGGCGATGTAGTCCGTGATCATGTCGCGGTCGATGTTCTCGACGTGCGGCTGGCTGCCGTTGCGGCCGCGCTCGGCGGCGAACTCGGCGAAGCGGGTGAGGTCGTTGCGGTAGGCGCCGGTGGTGTTCTTGGAGGAGCCGCGTTCGGCAGACAGGTAGTGCAGGAACGTATCGATGTGCTGGTCCACTGGTGCCCCCCGGTCCGTGCGCCGATGCGCTGCAGGGTCACGTCGGTCCGACCGCGTCGACTTTACATAGTCGAACGTGGCGGTTGGAGTGTATATCCGGTGATGGGGCGCGTGTCTAGGAGCCTGTCGCCCTTGCGCTGAAGGTCCCGACGTGGTTCGCGCACGCCGAATGGAGCTCAGCGGGTGGGCGGGCCGTCGGCGTAGCCTTCGGGGCCGCGCAATGGCACGAAGCGCACGCCACCGAGGTCGCGTTCGTCGAGGCCGTGCGCGGTGCGCGTGATCAGCACGAGCCGCTGATCGGAGCGCGGGCCGATCGGCGCGACGAGGCGGCCGCCGGGCGTCAGCAGCGCGAGCAGCGACGGCGGCACACGGGGCGCGGCGGCCGTGACGATGATCGCATCGTAGGGGCCGAGCGTGGCGTGTGCCGGCGGGGCATCGGGGGTGGGGGCGTCGGCGGCGAGCACGCGCACGTTGTCGATGGCGAGGCGCGCAAGCGTGGCGGCGGCGCGCTCGCGGAGCGTGGGGATGAGCTCGACGGTCACGACCTCGCGTGCGAGGCGCGCGAGCACGGCGGCCTGGTAGCCGGAGCCGGTGCCGATCTCGAGCACGCGCTCGTCGCCGCGCAGCGCGAGCGCTTCGGTCATAACGGCGACGACGGTGGGTTGCGAGATCGTCTGGCCCTCGCCGATGGGGAGCGGGGTGTCGATGTACGCGTCGTCGAGGAACGGCGCGGGGACGAACTCGGCGCGCGGCACGGCGCGCATGGCGGCGAGCACGCGCGCGTCGCGCACCTCGTGTGCGATCGCGTCGATGAGCCGATCGAGCGGGGTCGGTGTGTTCATCGGAGCCTCATGGGCGGTCGTCGCAACAAGGCCGTGGCGGTGATGCTACCGCCCTCGCTCGGCAGCGAAGACCGCGCGCAGGCCGTGCGCGACGAGGATCGGGAGGATCGTGAAGTGGGTCTCCTCCGGGAAGATGCGCGTGGTCAGCCGCAGGCTGGGGTAGCGGCGGCTCGCCAGGCTGGCGCCGAGCCGCCCGGTGAGTTCGGCGGTGTCAGCACCGCGCAGCCCCTCGGCTGCGAGTGCCGGCAGCGCTGGAGGGAGCACTTCCTCATCCGCCCCTGCGCACAGGAAGACGGTCGCATCGAGGTCGTCATGCGTCTCGGCGTACTGCGCCTCACGCAGTCGAGACGCTCCGGTTCCAGGACAACGTCGGGCTGCCGATGACGTAGCGGCGGAAGGACGACGGCCGGTGCAGGAGCGTGTACGCCGCGAACAGCCCGCCGTCGGAGTAGCCGATGAGGGCGGAGTCGTCGGTGACTTGGTAGCGCGCCTCGACCCAGGGGCGGAGCTCGCCGGTGAGGAAATCGAGGAACGCACTCGCGCCGCCGCCGTGAACCTCGCCTCCGGCCATCGCGGCCAGGCCGGATTCGAGCGCCGCGTCTGTTGTGGGCGTGAAGTCGCGGGTGCGCAGGCGCGCCCACCGGGCGAGATCGTCTGCGATCGGGTAGCCGATGCACACGAGCCGCACCGGCGGGATCTCCGCGCCCACTTGCAGCAGGTTGACGATGTTGGCCGCAAGGCCAACCGCGACGTTGGCGTCCGTGAAGTAGACGACGGGGAGTGGGCCTTCGGCCTCAGGCGGCGGCGCGAAGATCGAGATCTCGAAGTCGTCGCCGACCGCTTGCGAGTGCAGGACGTGCACCGCGGAGCCGGGGAGCTGCACTGTTCGCGCCGCTGCCATGGGATGACCTCCTCGACCACGGCGGTGGTGCGGGTTCTAGAGCGAGCGCTTGACGGTCTCGGCGAGGCGGCGGGTGAAGCCGACGGTGCTGGCGATGTCGTCGACGGAGGCTTGCTGGAGCACGCGTACGGAGCCGAACTTGCGCATGAGCGCGCGCTTGCGCACGGGGCCGACGCCGGGGATGGCGTCCAGGACGGAGCGCTGCGCGGACTTCGCGCGCAGGGTGCGGTGGTAGGTGACGGCGAAGCGGTGCGCTTCGTCGCGGACGCGCTGCAGCAGGTACAGGCCCTGCGAATCGCGCGGGAGGCGGATCGGCTCGTCGATGTCGGCGACGTAGATTTCCTCTTCGCGCTTGGCGAGACCGCATACGGGCAGGTCTGCGAGGCCGAGGTCTCGCAGCACGTCGAGGGCGGCGCCGAGCTGGCCGCGGCCGCCATCGATCACCACGAGGTCGGGCAGCACGTCCCACGCGGAGGTGGGCGGTGCGCCGTCGACGGTGGGGGTGACGTCGTCCATCGCGGCCCCGCTGTTCGTAGCGTCGATGGCGAGCACGGTGTGGCTATCGATCACGTCGTTGTCTGCGAGCACGGGGCGGGCGGCGCTCGCGTCGGTGGCGCCCGCGTCCGTGACGCTTGCGTCGGGGGCGAGCGACTCGACGTCCGCGGCGGCGGCGGCGCCACCGGTGACCAGCATGTCGTCGGTGACGGCGGGCGGGACGGTGTGGCGGGCGACGCGCTGGAAGCGGCGCGCGAGCACCTCGCGCATCGAGGCGAAGTCGTCCTGGCCGGTGACGGTCTTGATGCGAAAGCGGCGGTACTGCGAGGAGAGCGGCGCGCCGTCCGCGAACACCACCATCGAGGCGACGGTGTTCGTGCCCTGGATCGTCGAGATGTCGTAGCACTCGATGCGGCGGGGCGGCGCGGGCAGGTCGAGCTGCTCCTGGAGCAGCGTGAGCGCGGCCTGCGTCTTGTCGCGGTCGCTGAGCCAGCGCACGTGCGAGGCGGCGAGC
>CAMDBZ010000035.1 GCA_945889565.1 Thermoflexus hugenholtzii JAD2
GTCGATCGCGGTGCGGTACGAGCTGATCACGGTGGCGCGGAGCGAGCGCTCCGGCGCGCTGCGCTCGGCGGCGCTGAGGGAGGCGCAGCGCGCGCTGCACGCTCCGGGCGCTGCGGCGCGGCCGGTGGGCATCACGCCGGAGGCGGCGCAGGGCCACGGGCGCGTGCTGACCCGGCCGCCGCGCAACGCGGGAATCGCGCTCGCGTATCTCTCGCAGGGCAGCGTGCCGCTCCTGCCGGTCGCGGTGTACGAGGATGCGAGCGGCGCGCTGACTGCGCGCTTCGGCACGCCGTTCACGCTGGGCTGGCCAGGGCTGCGCCTAGCGCGCGCGGCGGAGCCGCCGCTGGCTGATCTCGCGATGCAGCGGCTGGCGGCGCTGCTGCCCACGCCGCTCCAGGGTCCGTACGCCCGGGAGCTGTCCGCGGCCCCGCCTGCGGAGGGGTTGCGCGGATGAGCGCCACCGGCGTCGCTGCACGGCTGCCGGCGCGCGTACGTGTCCTGTTCGCATCGGCGAGCGTCGCGGGGAACGCGCTCACGCAGACCTGGGCGTTGTGGCTGCTCTACTTCTACGCGCCGCCCTCCGGCGCCGACATCGAGACGCGCGTGCCGGAGATCGGCGGACTCGATGCACGCGTGGTGCTTGGCGCCACGCTCACCGCCGCGCGTGTGCTGGAGGCGATCGATGATCCGCTGATCGGGTACTGGACGGATCGCACGCGATCGCGCTGGGGGCGGCGCATCCCCTTCGTGCTCTTCGGCACGCCGTGGTGGTGCCTGCTCTTCGTGCTGCTGTTCTTACCGCCGGACGCCGGGGCGAGCGGCGTCAACCTGGCGTACGTCTTCGTGGTGGCGATGATCTTCTTCGCCATGAGCAACGTCGCGAGCGCTGCGATGGAGGCGCTGCTGCCCCACCTCGCGCGCACGAACGAGGACCGCGTCTCAGTCGCGACCTGGCAGCTGGTGTTCGGCGTGAGCGGCGCTGCCGTCGGGCTCTCGCTCAGCTCACTGCTCGTCGACCTCGTGGGGTTCGCGTGGATGGCGGCGACGATCGCGGCGATCGCCCTGACTGCGCGCTACACCGCGCTCGCGGGCACGTGGCGGTTCGCGCGCACCGACGATGTGCCGTCGACGCCGGGGTTCAGGCTGGCGCTCACGAACACGTTCCGCAACCGGAATTTCCTCGCCTACCTGCCGAGCTTCGTCTGCTTCCAGGTGGGCTCGCAGCTGCTCACGGCGTTGATACCGTTCTACGTCGCTGTCGTGCTTTCCGACGTCACCGTCTTTGGGTTCAACGGCCGTGACGATGAGGGCACGTTCAGCTTCATGCTCACGATCATGGTGATCGCGGGGATCCTCGTCGCGGTGCCCTTTTTCGCCGCGCTCGCGCGGCGACGCGGGAAAGCGGCCGCGTACCGCACCGCGATGCTGAGCGCGACGCTCTACCTGCCGCTGCTGTTCTTCGCCGGCTTCCTGCCCGGCGTACCGAGCGTCGTCCAGGCGGTGGCCATGATCTTCCTTGCCGGCTTGCCGATTGCGGGCGTGTTCCTGTTCCCGAACATCATTACCGCGGATATCGCCGACGATGACGCGCGGCGCACGGGCACACGCCGCGAGGCGATGTTCTACGGCTCGCAGAACCTGGTCGAGAAGCTGGCCACGTCGCTCGCGCCGCTGCTGTTCGCGCTCGTGCTGCTCGCCGGCGACTCCGCCGACGATCCACTCGGTGTCCGCCTGGTTGGCCCGGTCGCGGCGCTGTTCGTGCTCCTCGGGTACCTCTCGTTCTCGCGCTACTCGCTGAACCCGGACGCAACTGCGGACGGGCGCTGAGCGACGCGTACGGCGGGCTCAGCCGCGGCGGCCGACCAAGAGAGCCGCTCGACTCTTGTGCGGCGGCGCCTGATCAACCGCTGTGCATGCCCTGGCGGACGAAGAACACTGCGCCTGAACGGATCCATCCTTATTGATCGCAACGTGTGCGCGGCGAAACCGGCTGTAGGAGCGAATGGTGGGTGCGCAGGCCGCTCGATGTCGCGCCGCAAGACTCGAGGCGCCTCCCGCGCGGACGCCAGCCGGTCCAATGGCGACGCGAGCGCTGCCGCTGGACATCGACACGGGGCGCAGATCGTGCGCGCACGACGAGCGTGCGCACGGGAGACGCGGCATCTCTATTCCGCAGCCACGAGCCTAGACTACTCTTGTGAGCGGGTCGGCTTGCCACCGCTGGCTCCCGGGATCGCCACGCCGGTGTGCGGCTCGATGTACCCTGGTGCCCCATCGTCGTGGCGAATTCGCCCTCGACGATTACGTCGGCCTCGGCGAAGCCCTTCGCCACGTCACCCATCGACACTTCGGCGTGCTTGGCGATGTTCGACGGCTTCGTACCGCGCTCGCCCGCTGCGCCGTATTCCGCGCGCAGCAGCTCGTCGGTGTGCAGGTCGTCGTGCAAGATCACGCGGTAGAGCATCGCCTCCGGCACGTCCAGCACTGGCGTCAGCGGCTCGTACTCCACCTCGATGAGGTCGAGCGCGTCCTCGGCGATGTGGAGATCGGTCGCGGCGACGTCGGCCACCGGGTGGCCTACGTAAACTTCTGAGGTGTTGGAAGTGACGCACGAGACTTGCGCGGCGGCTGGGCGTCCAGCTCCGGCAGCACGTCCACTGTGCCGTCATCGTGCGTTCCAACGACCGCCACAGTGCGTCGCGTTCGCGAGCAACAGCTCCGCCAGCGCGAGCCGCGCGAGCGCGAGTTCCGGCTGGTAGCGCACGTTCGATGCAACTGCGAGCGGCCTGCTCGAAGTGCGTGCGCGCCTCGGCGGTCGCGCCACGGAGGCGGGCCTCCGCGCCAAGGAGGCGGCCCGGGGGTCGGGTCGGACGGCCGGGAGTTGCGAGGCCAGAGGCCGGGGCCAGCGCCGCGGCGAACTCCCGCGCCGCCTCCCGCTCTCCCAGCGTAAGCGCGGCGCCTGCTCGCGGCCGGCGTCGAGCGCTAACCATCGGGGTCGACGCCGCGTGAGCGAAGCGCGAACACGCCCGATGCCCCCGCTAGTAGATCACCTGCGCGTTCGTCAGCTCCTCGATCTCGGCGTCGCTCAGGCCCAGGATGCCGGCGTACACCTCGCGCGTGTGCTCCCCGAAGAGCGGCGCGCGCGCGACGTGTGTTGGTGCGTCGCTCAGGTGCACCGGCCAGCCGCCGTACTCTGCCGGCCCGACCTCCGGGTGGTCGATGGTGTGGAAGAAGCCCCGCGCCCGCAGCTGCGGGTCGGTCAGCAACTGTTCGCTGTCGACGACAGCGCCCGCCGTGACGCCGGCGGCCTGGAGCGTGTCCTGCGCTTCGCGGTTGCCGCGTTCGCGCGTCCACGCGCCGATCAGCGCGTCGAGCGCGTCATGGTGCTCGGCGCGGGCGAGCACGCCGGAGAAGCGCGGGTCGTGCGCGAGCTGCGGCTGGCCGAGCACGCGGCACAGCGCCGCGAACGCCGCGTCGTCGGCGACCGAGATCGCGACCCAGTCGTCGGTGCCCGCGCAGCGGTACACGCCCTGCGGCACGAAGAGCGGCTCGCGGTTGCCGTTCATGCCCAGCTCGCGGCCGTTCATCGTGGCGTCGAGCATCGCGTCGGCGAGCGTATGCATGACGGCCTCGTTCTGCGCGAAGTCGATGTGCTGGCCCTCGCCGGTCTGCTGGCGGTGCCAGAGCGCGGTCAGCGCCGAGAACACGACGAGGCCCGCGAGGTTGTAGTCCGGGTACGTGCCGCCCAGCGCGACCGGCACGGGATCGTGCGGGTGGCCGCTCAGCCATGAGATGCCGGTGCGGCACTGCAGGTTCGGCCCCCAGCCGCGGTACCAGTGCTCGGGGCCGGTCTGCCCGAGCAGCGACATCGAGCAGTAGACGATGTCTGGCTTGATCGCGGCGATGTCCTGGTAGCCGAGCCCGCGTCGTGCCATCGAGCCCGAGATCTGGTTCTCGAGCAGGATGTCGGGCTGCCAGGCGCGCACGAGCGCGCGGGTGAGCTCGACGCCGCGTTCGCTGCCGAAGTTCAGCAGCACGCTGCGCTTGCCGCGGTTGACCGAGTTGAATACGCCGTTGCGGTTGAGGCCTGGCACCCCGTCCTTCATCAGCGAGAGGCGCCGCGTGATGTCCGGCTGCACGGCGCTCTCGATGCGGATCACGTCCGCGCCCAGGGTCGCGAGGTATTCCGAGGCCTGCGGGCCGATCAGCACCCACGTGAAGTCCAGCACTCTGACCCCCGCGAGCGGTAGCGTCGACATGGTCGGCTCTCGTTTCCTGTGCCTCGGTCGTGAGTGGCGCGGTCGCCGCGCCTAGATCGCCCCGCTGCGTCGCAGCTGCACGAGCTCTGCGCGCGTGAGGCCGAGGCGGCCGCAGTAGATCTCCTCGTTGTGCTCGCCGAGCCGCGGCGCGGGGCGCGCGATGCGCCACGGCGTGGCGCTGAGCTTGAACGGCGCGCCCGGCATGCCGACGCGCCCCGCGTCCGGGTGCTCGTGCTCCACAAACAGCTCTCGCTCGCGGTTGTGCGCATCGGCCAACACCTCGCGCGGGGAATAGACGGGGAAGCCGATCGTGCCTGCTTCCTGAACCCGCCGCGCGATGTCGTCCTTCGCCTGTGGCCTGCTCCAGTCGGAGACGAGCGCGCGCAACGCGTCCGCGTGCTCCTGGCGCGCCGGGAGCGTGGCGAACAGCTCGCTCTGCGCCCACTCCGGGTTGCCCATCACGCCGACGAAGCGCCGCCACTGGTGCTCGTCGGTCGCGCCGATGCTGACGTAGCCATCGCGCGTGGGGTAGATGCTGCCGGCGGGGACGCGCGAGCGGCGCAGCTTCGCCCAGCCGGGCTCCTGCGGGGTGTAGCTCGCCTCGGCGACGTTCGCGCGCATCAGCGCGGCGGCGGACTCGAGCTCGTTCACATCGACGTGCTGGCCGCGGCCGGTGGCCGCGCGCTGGAACAGCGCGGCGAGCGTGGCCCACGAGGCGTTGAAGGCGGCGGTGAAGGCGATTTGCCAGCCCCAGCCGCGCACCGGCGGGTAGCTCTCCAGCCGATCTTCGCCCACGCCGCCGACCGGTGTCTCGTACGCCACGCCGCCCATCGCGTACGAGACCAGCGGCGCGGTCGTGTAGTCGCGGTAGGGCCCGTCCTGACCGAACGCGGTGATCGAGGTCATCACCAGCCGCGGGTTGAGCTCGCTCAGCGCCGCGTACGTGAGCCCGAACTGCTCCATGAGCGCGGGCGGATTGTTCTCCACGAACACGTCGGCGTCACGCAGCAGCCGCAGCAACAGCCCGCGGCCCGTCGACGACGATGGGTCGAGCGTGACACCGCGCTTGCTGGTGTTGGCGAAGAGGAACATCCCGCTACGCTCAGGGTGAGGGATGTCGTCCGGGAACGGCCCCAGCCGTCGCGCCGGGTCACCGCCGGGCGGTTCGACTTTGACCACGTCGGCCCCGAAGTCGGCGAGCAGTTTGCCCAGGTAGGGCGCTGAGACCCAGCTCCCCCACTCTACGACCCGCAGGCCGTCGAACGCGGTCCCGCTCATGCCGCCGCCTCTCCCCTGCGCCGCACCGCGACCCCGGGGCCCGGGGCCGCCCGGAGCGTTCCCGGGGCGCGGCGCGCCTCGCGTGGCCGCTACCCGCGTGGCAGTCCGAGCCCGCGGGTGGCGATGATATTGCGCTGGATCTCGTTCGCCCCGCCGCCGATTGTACCGAGCACCGTGTGGCAGTAGTTCTGCGTGAAACGCGCGCCGAGCGGCGTGTAGGGTCCGTCCGGGTCCCACAGGTTCGCGTACGGTCCAAGCACGCGCATACCGCTCCGGGCGACCTTCTGCGCGAGCTCCGAGTTCGCGATCTTGGTTACCGATGCCTCGTAGTTCGGCACGAGGCCCGCGCTCTGGATCGTGATAATGCGGAACGAGAAGTTGAAGAGCACTTCCGACTCGACATAGCGCTCGGCGAGCTCGTGGCGCGCAAGCGCCAGCCGCGGCCCAGCCTGCTGCGCGCCCTGCTCGGTGTGCAGGTGCGCGAGCAGGCTATCGAGGTAGCGGCGGTTCTCGATCGCGCCCGCGATGTTCGACCGCTCGTAGTCGAGCAGCGTCATCCCGACGTACCATCCGCGGTTCTCCTCGCCGACGAGCTGGCTCGTCGGGACGCGCACGTCCTCGTAGAAGGTTTCGTTGGTGGCGTGCTGGAAGCCCATGCTGACGATTGGGCGCACCGAGACGCCGGGCGTGTCCAGGCTGAGCAGCAGGAAGGAGATACCGCGGTGCTTCGGCGCGCTTGGATCGGTGCGGAACATGCCGAACAGCCAGTTCGACTTGTGCGCGGTCGAGGTCCACAGCTTTTGGCCGTTGATCACGTACTCGTCGCCGTCGCGCACCGCGCGGCACTGCAGCGAGGCGAGGTCCGAGCCCGCGCCCGGCTCCGAGAAGCCCTGCGCCCAGTGCATTTCCCCGCGCAACGTGGGCGCCAGGTAAGCTCGCTTCTGCTCCTCCGTGCCGTGCACGAGCAATGTCGGTCCGAGCATGGTGACGCCCTGCCCACCGACAGCCGGCGCCGCGGCGCGCGCGAACTCCTGCCTGAGGATGAACTGCTCCACGGGCGTCAGCCCGGCGCCGCCGTACTCGCGCGGCCAATGCGGAGCGACCCAGTCGCGCGCGGCCAGTGCGGCGTGCCACTGCGCAGCCGCAGCCTTCGTCTCGGCGTCGCCGAGCACGTACTCGGACTGCCAATCCTGCTCCGGCCCGAGCGGACCGCCTTGCTCTGCCATGCGTCGGTAGCGTTCGGGCAGCTGCTGCGCGATGAACGCACGCACCTCTGTGCGAAACGCTGCCTGTGCGGGAGTGTCGTTCCAATCCACCGCGCCACCTCTTTCGCGCGAGCCCGCGGCAAGCCACGTGCCCATCACAGGCGTGATGCCGCGTTTTCGCGGGAGTCTAGCACATGCTCAGCTCTACGGCGGCGCTCGAGTTCCGCGCGATGCGCGTTCCGGAGTCCCCCGCCGTGCCATTCGCGCGGTCCAGACGTATACTCGCTGGCATATCACGTATGTGGTTACTGGAGGGCCTGCCATGTCAGACACCACCGACCTCATCGGAACGCAGCTCCGGCGACGCACCTTACTGCGCGCGGTCACCATCGGCGCCGGGGGGCTCGCTGCGGCCGCGCTCATCGGCTGTGGCGGCGGCGACGAGGACGAGCCGGCAGCAGCGGCGCCCGCGGCGCCCGGCGCAGGGGTCGGGCCCACGGACGGCAAGCTCGTCAAGGACGATGCGCTGCCGTACCCGTACAACTTCCCGGAGCCGGCGAAGCAGCCCAAGGCCGGCGGCGTGATGACCGTCGCGGCCACCTGGGATGTCGCGGACATCGACCCCACGAAGTCGGCCGCGGGCGGCACGGTGACGATTCCGAACATGTTCTACAACCGGCTGATCGGCATCCAGCGCGGACCGAAGGCCGACGTCTTCAACGCGCCGATCCTCGAGCCCGAGCTGGCGAAGTCCTGGGAGCGATCGCCCGACGGGCTGACGTTCACCTTCAAGATCCAGGAAGGCATCAAGTGGCAGAATCTGCCACCGCTCAGCGGTCGCGCATTCGTCGCCGAGGACGCCCGCTTCGCGCTGGAACGCTACTCGCAGTCCGGCGTCCACAAGCAGTACTACGCCAACGTCGCTGGTTTTGAGGCGCCCGACGCCACCACGCTCAAGGTGAAGCTGTCTCGGCCGACAGCGGACTTCCTCAACCCGCTTGGGAGCAACAAGCAGACGATCTTCCCGCGCGAGCTGGTGGACGACGGCACGATCAGCAAGCGCGGCATCGGCACCGGACCGATGATCCTCAAGGAAATGGTCCCGGCGTCGAAGGTCACGTTCGATAAGAACCCGGACTACTGGGAGCGCAAAGTGCTGCTCGACGGGTTCGAGTTCCGGATCATGCCAGACCACGCCTCGCGGCTGGCGGCGTTCCGCGCGGGCCAGGTCGAGTATGCGTACGCGCTCGTCTCTGCCTTCTCCGAACTCGCTGCAGTGAAGCGCACGAATCCGGACATCCAGGTGAACCTGCTGCCCGTCGTCTCCGTCGTCTCGCTGGCTTGGAACAACCAACTCCCGAAATTCCAGGATGTGCGTGTCCGGCGGGCGATGTCGTTGGCGGTCGACCGCGACCTCATGGTGCAGTTGCTCTACGAGGGCCTCGGCAAGAAGCTGAACAACATCCCCTGGCCGTTCCTTTTCGACAAGGAACCGACCTTCGCGTCCGGCGCGCTCGGCAAGTGGGCGCGACACGACATCGCCGAGGCGAAAGCGCTGTTGTCCGCCGCCGGCGCAGAGAAGCTGACCGTGAACAATATCTTCTACGCCTACACCTCGGCGTACGAGAAGCTGCCGGAAGTCCTAGCCCCGCAGTTCCGCGACGCCGGAATCACGATCACCGGTGGCAAGGTCGACTACACCGAGTTCAACTCGCAGTGGGTTGGCGCCAAACTGCCGGAGTTCACGACAGGCGGCTGGGCGACAAGCGGCTTCGACGCCGACAACTGGTTCCACGGCCAGGTGCATTCGAAGTCGACGGGTAACCGCTGGCAGTTCAAGGACGCGGAGATCGACGCATGGGCCGAGGCCCAGCAGGTGGAGTTGAATCCGGAGAGGCGCAAGGAATTCTGGCGCAGGATCTGGGATAAGGATCTCGACGAAGCGTACCGCCCGCCGATGGCGAGCGGTTTCGCGCCCGAGGTCTACCAGCCATGGCTGCGCGGCATTCGCTGGACCGGAACGTCGCCCGGCGACAACAGCAACTACTACAACTGGGGTGACCAGGTGCACTCCGCCTGGCTCGATAAGTAACGACAGCACACGGCGCCCCCCGCGGTCCCCGCGCGGCCGGGCAGCGCAATTGCGCACGCGTGCGCTCGAGGTGGCGAGGGGCGTCGGCGCGGGGGGCTCGCCTTCGCGTACGAGCGCGGCATCGCGCACCGCGACCTCAAGCCGGCAACGTCTGGCTGACGAGCGACGGTGTCGCCAAGATCGGTGACTTCGGGCCCCGAGGGGATTCCTGAGGGCGGTTTCACCAGGCGAGGTCGTTTCGCGCTGCCGAGCCACTGCGGGGTCGCCCGAACCGCACTCGGCGTGACGTGCAAATGGGGGAGCGTAACGCTCCCCCATTTGCTGCGCGTGCTGGCTGCTCGCTACTTATCGAGCCAGCCCGAGGCGATCTGGTCGCCCCAGTTGTAGTACGAGCTGTTGTCGCCGGGCGCGCTGCCGCTCCAACGGATGCCGCGCAGCCATGGCTGGTAGACCTCGGTCGTGAACCCCTCGCCGGTGGGCGGGCGGTACGCCTGGTCGAGGTCCCTGTCGAATATCTTCTTCCAAAGTTCCTTGCGCTTCTCCGGGTTGAGCTCCACCTGCTGGGCCTCGGCCCATGCGTCGATCTCGGCGTCCTTCGTCTGCGAGCGGTTGCCCGTCGACTTCGAGTGCACCTGGCCGTGGAAGTAGTTGTCCGGGTCGAACCCGGTTGTGAGCCAGCCGGAGGTCGAGAACTCCGGCAGCTTGGCGCCGGTCCACTGCGAGTTGAACTCCGTGTAGTCGGCTTTGCCGCCGGCCAGCGTGATGCCGGCATCCCGGAACATCGGCGCGAGCACTTCGGGCGTCTTCTCGTACACGGACGTGTACGCGTAGAAGATGTTGTTGAGCGTGAGCTTCTCTGCTCCCGCAGCAGCCAGCAGCGCCTTCGCTTCCGTGGGATCGTGGCGTAGCCACTTGCCGAGCGCGCCCGACTCGATCGTCGGCTCCTTGTCGAAGAGGTAGGGCCATGGGATCACGCCGACGCTGCGGCCGACGCCCTCGTGCAGCAGCTGCACATAGGTCTTGCGGTCGACGGCGAGCGAGAGCGCGCGCCGCACGCGCACGTCCGCGAACTTCGGGTTCTGGTTGTTCATCGCCAGTGCTCGCGACGCGACGGCGCTGGGCAGCAGGTTGATCTGGATGTTCGGGTTCGTCTTCTTCAGCTGGTCCAGCTCCGAGAACGAGCTCACCACCGCGTAGGCGTAATCCACCTGTCCGGCGCGGAACGATGCCAGTCGCGCCGAGGCGTCCGGGGTGATCCTGAACTCAAACCCGTCCAGCAGGACCT
>CAMDBZ010000036.1 GCA_945889565.1 Thermoflexus hugenholtzii JAD2
CGGCTCCGCCACGGTTGAAGGGGCGGGTATGAGGGGCCGGGACGATGCAACAGGTACGTGGCTGGCGGCTGTGGGCCGCTGTGGCGGTGGTGGTAGTGGCGCTGGGCGTTGTGGGCGTGCTGGCGACGCGCGGGGGCGGGGATGGTGGCGACAGCGTGGGCGCGGGAGCCGGCGCGGGGGGCTCGACGGCGGGCGAAGCGGGCGAGGCGCCAGCGCTCACCTCGTACAAGTACGCGCTGACGATGGAGATCTCAGGCCGTCTGGCCGGGCCGCTGGTCCCCGGCGAGGGATCGCTGACGCCGCTCACGTTCGCCGTGACCGGCGAGATGGTGACGCCCGATCGCGAGCGTTCGACCGTGAAGGCGGACCTCGGTTTCATGAAGCTGAACATGGAGACGATCCAGGTCGGCGACCGCGCGTGGACGCGCGAAGACGGCGGCGCGTGGGAGCCGCAGCAGGGGGTGAACACGAGCGACGGCGGCTGGGAGTTCGATCCGGCGGCGCTCCTGACGGGCGGCACGGGGCTCGACGGGCGCGCGGTGGCGCGCATCCGCAACGGGCTGCGCGACATGCAGTCGACGCGGGAGCGGGTGAACGGCGTGGACGCGCTGCGCTACTCGCTGAACGCGGAGGCGCTGATGCGTGTGTTCGGTGACGACGCGCAGCTGCTGCCGGAGGAAGCGGAGCTCAGCAGCGACGCGAGGCTGTGGGTGACACGCGCGGGTGGCATCCCCGTGCGCTTCAGCCTGGAGGCGCGCGGGCGCGGCGAGCCGGGCGTGCTGAAGCTCGAGCTGAATATCACGGACCTGAACTCGTCGGCGATCCGCATCGAGCCGCCCGTCTACGCGCGGACCCTCACCCCCAAACCCCTCTCCCGGGGACCGGGCGAGGGGGGGACGACGTGCGCTGGCTAGAGCAGGCGGCGGATCGGCTTGCGGCCGGGTCGCGGGTCGTAGTTGGACTTGAACATCTCGAGCTTGTCGCGCTCGATGAGGTATTTGCCGGCGAAGAGCACGGCGGGCACGCGCCGCTGCTTGATCAGGCGGCGCAGGCTCTGCGGGTGGATGCCGAGCTCGCGCGCGGCCTCCACGAGGTCGAGATAGTCGTTGAACGGGGAGTCAGGCACGTACGTTGTTCCATCGTCTGGGGTCCGGGCTGGGGGCCGAAGTGCTCAGGCGCGTACGCAATCATAGCAGCCGCGGTGTGACCGCGTAAAGCGCATAGGCAGTTCTTTGGGGCCCTCTCCCCCGGGGCGGCGGGTCGCCCCGGCACCGTCGACGTCGCACGCAATGCCGGAGCCCTCACCCCCCGGCCCCCTCTCCCCGCGCGGCGGGGCGAGGGGGAGACGGAACGGGGTGCGCTTGTACGTGCGCGAGGCGGCGGAGCTGGCGTCGAGCTAGGGGAGCGCGGGGGCGGCGGCGAGGCGCACTTGCTCGATCACTGCGGGCAGCGCCGCGGCGACGCGGTCGATGTCCGCCTCGGTGAGGGTGGGCCAGGTGGTGAGGCGCAGCGAGCCGATCGCGCGCTCGAGCGGCACGCCCATGGCGACGAGCACGTGCGAGGGCTCCCACGTCGCGGAGGTGCAGGCGGCGCCGGCCGAGCACTCGATGCCGATGGCGTCAAGCGCATCGACGAGCGACTCGCCCTCGACGCCGTCGAAGCACAGGTGCAGGTTGTGCGGCAGTCGCTCCGTCGGGTGACCGTTGAGGTGCAGGTCGCCGAGGCTTGCGCGCAGGCGCGCGAGCAGGCGGTCGCGCAGCATCGCGGCGCGCGCGCTGAACTGCTCGCGCTCGGCCTGGGCGAGGGCGAGCGCGACGGCGAGCCCGACGATGCCGGCGACGTTCTCGGTGCCGGAGCGGCGCTGGCGTTCCTGGCCGCCGCCGGAGAGCTGCTCGAGGAAGGGCACGCCGCGGCGGATGTAGAGCACGCCGGTGCCCTTGGGGCCGCCGAACTTGTGCCCGGAGAGCGAGAGCAGGTCGACGCCGAGCGTGTCGACGTCGAGCGGGAGGGAGGTGGCGGCCTGCACGGCGTCGGTGTGGAAGGGGATCGGGCGGCCGAGCTCGCGGGCGCGGGCGCGCAGCAGGCGCGCGATGGCGGCGACGGGCTGCACGGTGCCGACTTCGTTGTTGGCGTACATGACGGAGACGAGCGCGGTGTCTGGGCGGACGGCGTCGGCGACTTGCGCGGGGTCGACGCAGCCGTGCTGGTCGACGGGGAGCAGCTCGATGTCGAAGCCGAAGCGTTCGAGGTATTGCGCGGAGTGGAGCACGGCGTGGTGCTCGACTTCGGTGGTGATGATGTGTGCGCCGGCGCCGGCGTCGCGCTGCGCGAAGCCGACGCCTTTGAGGGCGGCGTTGATGCTTTCGGTGCCGCCGGAGGTGAAGACGATTTCTTCGGGGAGGGCGCCGAGGGCGGCGGCGATCTGCTCGCGCGCGGCGGTGACGGCATCGGCGGCGCGGCGGCCGTGGGCGTAGTGGCCGGAGGGGTTGCCGAAGTCGGCGGCGAAGTAGGGGAGCATGGCCTGGAGCGCCTCGGCGCGGAGCGGGGTGGAGGCGGCGGCGTCGAGGTAGATGGGGGGGTCGTGGTGGGGCATGGGGGTAGGATGCCCCACGGGGGTATGGGTGGTCAATGGTGTGCCGGGATAGCAGATAGGGACGCGAGAACCGGACCCGCTTCGGATGCCGGGTGGGTGCGTCCGGGCAAGGAACGAAGCAGCGAGACACGACGAGGCAGGTCCCACAGCAGAGATGCCGCGGTGCCAAAAAGCCGATCGCGTGCGACACGCAGGAGGCCGGGCGAGCGCCCGGCCTTCCGCGTCATCCTACGAAGAAGCGTGAAGCTACGACTGGCTGAAGTTCCCGGTCACCGTCCCAGCGTTGGTGCCGGTGCCGGGGTCCTTTTCCGTCGCGTTGCCCCTGACCACGCCCGTAGCCGTGATCGTGAGGTTCCCGACACCGGACTCCTCGACGTTGCCGTCGACGCGCCCGGAGACCGTCAGGCTGCCGGCGTCCCGCTCGGTCACGTTGCCCTTCACGGACCCCGCGACCACCACGTCGCCGACGCCGCTCTCCTGGACGTTCCCGTCAACTGCACCGGCCACGCGAACGTCGCCGGTGCCGCTCTCCTGGACATCGCCCTTGGCGCACGCGCCGGCGGCGACGATTACGGAGCCCGCGCCGAGCTGCTCGATGTTGCCTTCGACGCAGCCGAGGACGGTCAGCGAGCCGTCGGTAATCCGGATGTTGCCCTTGACCGTCCCGGCGACGAACCAGTCGCCTGTCAGGTTGTGGTTCTGGTTGCTGTTCTGCAGCGTGCGCGTGCAGGCCGTCTGGCTTGTCAGTCCACCCGTCGAAGTGCCCGTCGGGCAGGGCGTCGCGGTCGTGGCGCCGCCCGCCGCGACGTACGTGTCCACCGGTGCCAGCGTGCACGCCGTAGCGCCGGCCGTGGAGCTGAACGTGCCGGGTGCGCACGGCGTCGCCGCCGTCGACCCCGCCCCACCCACGTACGAGCCAGCGGGCGCCGGTGTGCACTCGGTCGCGCCGCTGGCGGAGCTGAAGGTGCCAGCGGGACAGGGTGTGGCCGAGGTCGCGCCGGCCGTTGGGACGTACGAGCCAGCCGGAGCGGGCGTACATGGGGTGTTGCCGGTAGCGCTGTACGTGCCAGCAGAACATGGCACGGGACGCGGGTTCACGACGATTGTGAGCGTGCCGGTGACCGCGTCGGGGTTGGCGCCGTTCGCGGCCTTCACGGTGAAGTTGTGCGTGCCGGCTGTCGTCGGTGTGCCCGACAGCACGCCCACTGGCGACAACGTGAGGCCAGCCAGCAGACCGCCGCTCGCCACCGTCACCGTCGGAGCCGGTGTGCCGGTCACGATGAAGGCGAAGTTGTAGGGCGTCCCGACGGTCGCCGGGGTCGGTGGGGTACCCGTGATGGTAGGCGCCACGGGTGCAGGATCGACGACGATGGTGAGCGAGCCCGTCACCGCGTCCGGCGTCACGCCGTTTGCGGCCTTCAGCGTAAACGTGTACGTACCCACCAGGTTCGGCGTGCCCGATAGCACGCCCGCGCTCGACAGCTCAAGGCCCGGCGGCACGCCGCCGGTGCTTACCGTCACCGTCGGAGCCGGCGTGCCCGTCGTGGTGAAAGCGAAATTGTAGGGCGTGCCGGTCGTAGCGGGCGTTGGCGGGGCGCCCGTGATGGTCGGAGCGACGCCAATCGGGAGCGCAACGCCACCGGGGTCTGAGACCGCCCCGTTGACTTCTCCGTCTGCGTCGCCAAGACCGCCGTCAGCGATCGTGAGCGTCAGCACGTTGTCGCCATCGTTGTCCCCGAGTAGCGACGACACGTTCACGCAGTTGGGACCGATGACTTTCCAGTATTCCTGGCCAGGGGGGATCGGCCCCGGATAGGTTATTCGCACGGTGACCCCCGTTCCTGGCTTCAGGCCAGTGACGGTCCATGCCAAGAGGCCGAAGGGGAACGACACGTTCTCAGGTTTGCCCGCGAGTGGTAGATCGATCTCATGTACTGCGGACAGGCTCTGGAGAGTGCCCGCGTCAGTGGCAATCTCGATTTCGCCCGAGCCGGTCGCCGATTCGACGCGTCCCGTGGGGGGCGCGGTTGTCGAAGGCGATCCCGTAATGAACCCGACCATGTCGCCCAGCGGGACTGGACTGTCGAGCAGCGCCCCGTGGGAGTTCTTCAAACAATATAACCTGTGCCAAACCCCCCATGGGTCGAGGAAACAAGGACGGGGAAGTGACGTATACAGATTTCCGAACTCCGCGTTCTGGATCACCTGCGTCGAGGCCTCGTCTGCAAATGGAGGCACGGGCCATGTGAAATCGCACGCGGGGGGGGTTCCATACGCAGTCCTTAGCGTTTCCCGCGGCCATGAAGCGCACCCAACTCGCCGCGCTAACTTTGGCCCTCTGCTCCCCCGCGACTTCGGCGGGGCTCCGCGCGGGGAGCCCGGGGAAGTAGGTCGCGTCGCTGAGGTCGGCGACAAACTTGCCGACTGGGGAATCTACTCCCCCGTCTCCCAGCAGCGTCTTTGTGAAGCACTCGATCGCTGTGATGGGGCTGGTCGAGTCAGACCCGATTCCGGCAGCCATCCATTGGCGAAAGGCTTCCCGGTTCTTCACTGACACGTGGTTCGGCGGCCCATCCACTGCGACCACGCTCGCGATGTCCCCGTAGTTCGCGTCGGCGCCCACTTCGAACGCGATTAGCGCTCCGAGGCTGTGCCCCACCAGCACCTCTCCACCGCCGCTCGGCCGGCGACAGCTCGAAACGACCACGTGGGCGGTCCTGACCTGCGCAGCGGTCACTTGACGAGTTCGACTCCCGAAACGCGTACGCGCCACGCGCGCCCTTGACTTCCCGCTTGGATCACGAGGAAGTGCCGTGCAACATATTGCGTGAACTTGAGCTCCTTGCACTCGGACGATGCCGTCCGTGACCGGTCTTGCACACTCTCGATCCTGCCCTCGGACTCGATGAGGACGGCGATATCGAGGTGCTGACTGTTATTAGCCGCATCCGGTGGCGGAGCCGCGTCGAGATCCCAGCAGATAGTCCAGGTGTCCCCGACGGGGCGGAAGAAGGCGGTGAAGGTGTCCTTTGAGCCCTCGAACAGCAGTGTGTCGCCGTCGGCACGCGTTGGCGCCGCGTGAATCGCCCAGTCCGTGCGCCAGGCCGGGAGTTCGGGAGTCTGAGGTTGCCCCGTTCCTCGCCGTTGGACGACCATCGTCCAACTCGTGCCCTCGCCGGGGCTTACGGACACGCGAAGGTCGTACTGGCCGGGCTTGTCGATGGGCGTGCACCCAAGGGTGCCGGGGCCTCCCGCGCCGCTGTCAGACTTCAGCCAGACCCCGTCGCCCGTGTACAGCGAGACGAGCATGTTGGTCGGGTTGTCTGCGCGCCCCCTGCTGAGCAACGACGGACAGAACTCCCACTTCCCCGGGCCGACCTCGAAGGTCCCGGTGCGCGCGGCGAGCGTGCCTCTCCATGAGAAGGCTGGCTCCTCTGGCAACGGACGATTCGTACGCGCATAGACGGCCGACGTCGAGCTCAGCATGATCAGCGCGCCCACGACCCACGTCGCGAAGGCAACGCCCCTGCCGAACTGCCGCAGCGGCAGCGCGATCACGCATTACCCTCGGTCGCGAGCGATGCGGATTCCACGCGCCCGAGCTGCACGACGCGCGACTCCGCGGCGCTGGTCAGCTGCTCGAATTCCACGATGGTCTGCGCCATCGCGGGCAGCGCCTCGCGCCGGAACCGCGAGATATCATCGAGCGCGGTCGTGATGTCGGCGAACGCGGTGCGCAGCCGCTCCGCATCGAGGGTCGCGCTCGCCGCCTGCGCGTGGATCTCCGCCCCCTGCGTGCGCAACCGCTCTGCGGTGCCCGCGATGAGGTCGGTCGTCGTCGCCCCGACCGCGGCTACCTGGTCGAGGACGATCCGCTGGTGTGCGAGGGCGAACGCCACTGACACCGCCGTGCGCAGTGCTGTCACCGTTACGGCGATCGAGCGATCGACGCCGCGGATCAGCTCGCGGTTGTTGCGGATGATGATCTCCGAAGCCAGCATGCCCTGCTGGCCGACGACGACCTGCTGTTGGAGGTCGATCACCCGCTGGCGCACGGGGAACAGCAGCTCATCCTCCACGAAGCGAGGTCGATCCGGCGCGTCGGCGAATTGCACGGCGGTTCGCTCGGCGAGCGCGCGATCCAGCGTCTGCGCGAATCGGATCTCCGCCTGGAGCTGCTGTCCGACCAGGCGCATGTCGCGCTGGTCGTCGGCGAGCGTCGCGTTGTCGCGACGCAGCTGCTCGCGGCCCGTCTCGAGCGCCCTGATGATGTCGTCGATGACCACCTGCGCGCTCTGGTACCGCGCGAAGTAGCGCCGTAGGGGATGCCCGAACCCGGGGAGCGTGCCCAGCATCCGCGCCGGCCACCCGGGCGTGAAATCGACCCGATGCGGACTGAGCGCCTCGACCTGCGTGCGCAGATTCGCGAGCGCGGATGCGACGGCGCCGCCCTCGGCACCGCGGGTCGCGAGCTCCTTCACGGGCCCAAGCAGCATGCGGCTCTGCTGGGCCGCTCGCAGTTGCAGCTCGCGTCCCAGCTCGTCGACCGTCTCCCGCACGTCCGTCGGCGCCGGCGAGTCGTCCTCCGCGATAGCGAGCAAGCGCGCGGCGACCTCTGCCGCGCGTGCTTCGAGTTCGGCGTTGCCTTGCGTGGCGGAATCGGCGGGTGGACTCGCCAGCTCGATCTTCACCGCATCCACGTCGATCTTCAGCCCCACCGCCTGCTCGTTCCGCGGATCGAGCCCTGCGTTCGTCACGTGCGCCTCTCCTTCTCGCGTCCCGCCGTCCCCGATGCCGCGTACTGCCCGGCGCGGCGCGCGAGCGTCTCCAGGTCCTCGATCGCCGCGCGCGCGTCGATCGGGGCGCCCTTCGCGCCCGTGTTCGTGTCGGCAAGGGCCGATGCCGTCGTGCCCAGGGCGGTGAGTGACTCCTCGTTCAAGGCCAGCAACTCGTCGACCCGCCTGAGCTGACGATCGCGCAATTCGATCCGGGTGTTCAGGGCCACCTCTGTACCGCTGGCGGAACGGTCGCCGGCTCCCTCATCGAGCTCAGCAAGCCGTCCCTCGACGTACAGCGGATCGATGGCGCTCACGCTGCGGAGGGCGATCAGCGCTTCGTCGAGGTTCTGTATCGAGGCTCGGTACACACCTTCGGCAGCCTGCATGTAGCGGTCGAACGTCAGCTCGCCCGGGTTCAGTCGCGCATGGATCACTCGCGCCAGCCCGCTGAAAGCATCTCGGACCTGACCGAGCTGGGTGACGCCCCTCTCGAAATCGAGCTCGCGAAAGTCGGATTCGATAGAACGCTCATGCTCGGGGTCGACCACCCGGCTGAGCCAACGCATGTCCTCGCGGGTGACCAATCCCGAGAGGACGAAGAGCCCGTACCACGCGCCGAACGCGAGCGCGGCCAGCGACCCGATGCCTACCGCAGCGGGGGGCGCGGGATCAAAGCGCGTAATCGCCCAGAGCGCCCAGAGCACCATGAGCAGCCCGGCCACCCACGTGGGCGGGTAACGGAAGAACGGGATGAGCCAGCGTGTCGTCCTCACTGAACTCCTCGGCCAGGAGCGCCCGGCGCCATGGCACCAACTTCATCGTAAGGATGCGAGGTCGTGGAAGCCCTAGGGGTAACCCCGACGAGCATCCGGGAGCTGTGAAACGAGCGGGGGGGGCCTCGGGTCGCCACCGGCCGGTCCGCCCGCTCGCGATGCGTCAGGGAAATCCCGACGCGCCGGTCGACGCGGCCCGCGGAGAATGACCGCGCCAGCGCGTCTCCGGGTCGACCGCGGGGCGTCTTGGAGACGAGTCACCTGGTAGGTACCGTGAGCAGGTTGCTACCCGCGCAGGTCAGTCCGGCAACGCTCGGGTGTGCCGCCGGGCGTCCCGTACGTACGCGGAGGGCGCGGCTACCGCTGGTGGGCGGCCGCTTCACGCTCGTGGCGCTCCTTGGTGCACTCGCGATCGCCTGCCAGCAACGCCCGCAGGCGGACACGGGCGCGCGCCCCGAGCCGTCCGTCGCCAGCGCTACCGTTGTTCCCCAGGCTGCGGCGGCGGCTTCGACTGCGCCCCTTCGCGGGGGCCCCGGACCCACCAACCCCGGGGAGCCGAGCTTTCGTGCCGCGCATCCGGTGCCTGCGCCCGCCGCGCTGCGCAGCCCGGACGTGGGCCTCGCTGAGCAGCGGGAGTGCCCGGGGTTGGGTCAGCGCGTGTGCATCGTTTCCATTGGCGACGGGCTCGCCATCAGCGTCGACGAGATCGCCGCGTACCTGCGCGGGGCGTACTACATCCCCGTCACCGCGTTGGCGCCGATCGACCTCGCAGGCATCGAGGACCAGGCGGGAGCCATCGTCGATCAGCAACGCCAGCAGGTCGAAGGCGTCGCGATGCTCGATGCGCTCAAGCGGCGTTTCCCCTCGTCTGCTGCGGACGGGCGCGTCACGCTCATCGCCGTGACGCCGTATGACATGTATTATCAGGGCAACCCGGTACCGTACACGTATTCCGTTCGCACACCACCCCCCAGCCGGTTCACGATCGTTTCGGTCGCCCGCATGGATGACCGGGGCTGGGGGCAGGCCGCAAGTATCGGGGCGCTTCGATCGCGCACGCTGAAGCTCGTCACCCGTGAGGTAGGCGCGTTCCATTTCGGCATCCCCCTCTCCTCGGACCCTGCCAGCCTGATGAACAACAGCTTTGGCAGCCGCGCGGGAGTTGACCGCGCGCCCGAACACCTCGATTTGAGCGGGGCTACTCTCCGGCCGTTACCTCCCGCTCCTGTGCGGTAACCGAACGCGCGCGGACCTGTGCACGCCCGACTTGCATCCGACCCCCACGAACGCCTCTGTGCCCGCGCCAGAGTCCCGTTCAGGCGAGCTGGCCGAAAGCGGCGCAGTCGGTGTGCCCGTCAGGGCTGGTCGCTTCCGTGAGCCGTGGACTTCGCGCGGCCCTCGCGGGTCCGACAGACGACCTGTTGTCACGGCTTCCGGCAGCTTCCGCGGCTTCTTTCTGTTATCCCGTCAATGGTGTGCCCTCACCCCCCGGCCCCCTCTCTCCGGGACGGCCGGGACGGGGCGAGGGGGAGTCGGAGGAGCGGGGGTCGGACGGTCGGGTTGATTGTGTGGTTGTTTGCGCGGTGTTCGCGGGGGGCGGGACGCGGTCGCGGCCGAGGGCGATGGGGATGAGCGCGGCGATGAAGGCGCGGCGCTGGGCGGCGGGGCGGGCGTGTGCGCTCCAGTCGATGGCGGCGAGCCGGCCGAGGACGTGGCGCACGGCTCGTTCGCGGGCGTTGCGGCGGGCGGCGGTGGCGGCGGGGGTGCCGTCGCGCGGCGCGTGCGCGAGGGCGTCGGCGGTGGCGCGGGTGAGGGCGTGGGTGAGGATGGTGCGGCCGTTGGCGTCGAGCGCGCGGTGGAGGGGGGCGAGGCGGCGGGAGCGCGCGCCGGTGCTGAGGGCGTTGGTGTTGCCTCGGGGGGCGCCGGCGCCGGGGCGCTTGCCGCCTCGGGGTTTGCGGGGTGCGTCGGTGG
>CAMDBZ010000037.1 GCA_945889565.1 Thermoflexus hugenholtzii JAD2
GTCGACGCGCGACCGCGCGATCGCGCGGGAGGCGATGCGGCGGGCGGGCTGCCTGGCGCTCGCCGCGCGGCCGCTCGGCACGCTGTCCGGCGGCCAGCGCCGGCGCGCGTTCATCGCGCGGGCGCTGGCGCAGGAGACGCCGCTGCTGCTGCTGGACGAGCCGACGGCGAACCTCGACGTGCAGGCGCAGTCCGAGATCGGCGCGCTGCTACGCGAGCTGGCGCTGACGGGGGTGGGGGTGCTGGTGACGCTGCACGATCTCACGCTCGCGGCGGCATACTGCGACCGGCTCGTGCTGCTCGCGGGCGGGCGCGTGGTCGCGGCCGGCACGCCGCACGAGGTGGTGACCGCGGAGCAGGTGGCGCGTGTGTACGGCAGCGGGGTGACCGTGATCACGAGCCCGCTCGACGGGCGGCCGGTGGTGGTGCCGGCCGCGCGGCACGCGAGGGAGCACGTGGATGCCTGACGAGCCCCAGCCTGACGAGGCGCAGCCGCGAGCACTCGACGATGAGGCGGACGCCGATCGCGCGCGCGCGACGCAGCGTTTCCGCGAGCCGGTCACGCCGCCGCCGGCACAGTGGCAAGGCCTCTTTCGCAAGCGCCACCCGCTGGTGCTGGTGTACACGGGCAACGGCAAGGGCAAGACGACCTCCGCGCTGGGCGTGACGATGCGCGCGTGGGGACGGGGCTGGCAGATCTGCTGGCTGCAGTTCATCAAGTCGACGACGTCGCACTACGGGGAGTCGCGTGCGGCGGCGGCGATGGGCATCGAGATGATCCCGCTCGGCGACGGCTTCACGTGGCTGTCGAAGGACATCGAGCACGACATCGCGCTGGCGCAGCAGTGCTGGGCGCTTGCGCGCGAGAAGCTGGAGTCGGCGCGCTACGACCTCGTGGTGCTTGACGAGATCACGTATCCGATCACGTACGGCTGGCTCGACGTCGGCGAGGTGATCGCGACGCTGCGCGCGCGGCCGCCGGACGTGCACGTGATCCTCACGGGTCGCGACGCGCATCCGGAGCTGGTGGCGTACGCCGACCTGGTGACGGAGATGACAGAGATCAAGCACCCGTTCCAGACCGGCCTCAAGGCGCAGCCGGGCATCGACTTCTGATGGTCGCTGCGAACGGTGGCGACGCGGTGATAGCACCAGAGGCGGATCGCACGCGCATCGCGCGCACCGCGGCGGGGGTGCTGCCGCCATCGGCAGCGGCGCACGCGGCGGCGCTCGCGCGGCAGCAGCGGCTGACGAAGCCGCCGGGGTCGCTCGGCCGGCTCGAGGCGCTGGCGTCGCGCATCGCGGCGATGCGCGACGAGGTGCGACCGCAGCTTGCGCAGCGGCTGATCGTCGTGGCGGCGGGCGACCACGGGGTGGCGACGCGCGGCGTGTCGGCGTACCCGCAGGACGTGACGGCGCAGATGGTGGCGAACTTCCTCGCGGGGGGCGCGGCGATCAACGTGCTGGCCGCGCACGCGGGCGCGCGCGTGCGCGTCGTCGACGCTGGCGTGGCGACGCCGACGCCTGCGCACCCGGCGTTGCTGCGCTTGCGCATCGGGCCGGGGACGGCAGACATCACCGAGGGTCCGGCGATGCCGCGCGAGGCGGCGGAGCGCGCGATCGCGGCGGGCATCGCGCTGTTCGAGGCGGAGCGCGCCGCGGACGGCGTCGACATCGTGGCGTGCGGCGAGATGGGCATCGGCAACAGCACGGCGGCGGCGGCGATGGTGGCGGCGGTGACCGGGCGGCCGGCGCGCGCGGTGACCGGGCGCGGCACCGGCGTCGACGACGCGCGCTTCGAGCTGAAGGTAGCGGCGGTGACGCAGGCGGTGGCGGTGAACCGCCCGCCGCCGGCGGACGGCGTGGGCGTGCTGGCCGCGCTCGGCGGGTACGAGATCGGCGTGCTTGCGGGCGTGTACCTCGCGGCGGGGGCGGCGCGCGTACCGGCCGTCGTCGACGGGCTGATCTCGAGCGCGGCGGCGCTCGTCGCCTGCACACTGGCGCCGGAGCTGCGCGGCTACCTGGTCGCGGGGCACCGCTCGGCGGAGCCGGGGCACGCGGCGGCGCTCGAGCAGCTGGGGCTCGAGCCGCTGCTCGACCTCGGGCTGCGGCTCGGAGAGGGCAGCGGCGCAGCGCTGGGGCTCACGCTGTGCGTGGCCGCGTGCCGGCTGCTCGACGAGATGGCGACGTTCGACGAGGCTGGGGTGACCGCGTCGACTGATGCGGTGCAGCCCGAGGCGTAGCTCAGGACGGAGGCGCTGCATGACGCCGAAATACGACGACGCGCTACGCGGTTACGCGTTCGGGGTGCTGGAACGCGACGGCTTTCGCTGCCGCTACTGTGGCCTCGACGGCACGATCTGGCCGAACTTTCTGTACCTGTCGTGGGACCATCTGCTCCCGCGGGGCGATCCGCGGCGCGAGCAGGACGAGCGCGGAGCGCAGGCGTACATCGTCGCGGCGTGCCGATTCTGCAACGAGGTTCACAACCGCACGCCGCTCCCCACGGAGGGATTGACGCCGGACGAACTGGTGGAACAGAAGCGACGCCTCGTGCAAGAGCGGCGCGGCGAGTACCAGGCATTCTGGGAAGCGATGGTCGGTGGCGGCCTCGCGCACGAGCCGTAACGTGGCCGGGCTGTCGGGGGTGCTGATCGCGCTGGAGTTCCTGACACCGCTGCGCTTGCGCCGCGTGCGCCAGTGGGAAGACCGTGCGTTCGGCGCGGCGCTGGGCTGGTTCCCGGCGATCGGGCTGCTGCTGGGGATCGCGCTGCTGCTGCTCGACCGCGCGCTAGAACAGCTGCTGCCGGTGGGGCCGGCGTCGGCGCTGCTGGTGGCGGCGCTCGCGCTGCTCTCGGGTGGGCTGCACCTGGACGGCGTGGCGGACACGGCGGACGGGATGGCGGTGCAGTCCGACCGGGCGACGCGGCTGGGCGTGATGAGCGAGGGCAACATCGGGCCGGCGGGGGTGATGTCGCTCGCGCTCGTGCTGCTGGTGCAGTGGGCAGCGATCGCGTCGCTCGCGCCGCCGCTGCGCTCGGCCGCGCTCGTGCTCGCACCGGCGCTGGCGCGCTGGGCGGTGACGCCGGTGGCGCTGGCGTTCCCGCCGGCCCGCCCGAAGGGCGTGGGACACGCGCTGCAGCAGGGGTTGTGGCCGAGCGCGGTGCCGCTCTCGACGCTGCTGGCGGTGGCCGCGGCGCTCGCGCTGTTCGGGCTGCCCGGGCTTGTGCTGGTGCTCGTCGCGGGCGTGGCGGCGCTGGTCGTCGGCGGCGCCGCCGCGCGGCTGCTGCAGGGCGTGACGGGCGACGTCTTCGGCGCGTGCGTCGAGGTCGCGCAGGTCGCGGTACTGCTCGCGTGCGTGGCGGCGCTCGAGCACGGCTGGCTGGAACCGACGTTCCTCACGTGATGCGGACGTGATGCGCGCCGCCACGTTCGCGCTCGCCGTCGCGCTGGACGCGTGCACGGGCGACCCGCCCACGGCGCTGCACCCCGTCGCGCTCGTCGGGGCCGCGGCGCGGCGGCTGCACGCGCAGGCGCCGGCAGGCGAGCGCGCGCGACGCGGGTACGGCACAGCGGTGGCAGCAGCACTGCCGCTCGCGGCCGCGGCTACGGCGACTGGCCTCGTGCAGCTGGGGCGGCGCGTGCACCCGCTTGTCGGCGCCGGCGCGGCCGTCACGCTCGCCTCGCTCACGAGCGCGCTGCGCACGCTGTGTGTGCGCGCGCAGGAGGTGGAGCGCGCGCTGGTACGCGGTGAGCTCGAGGCAGCGCGGTCGCTCGCGGGGCGCCACCTCGTCAGTCGCGACACGGCGGCGCTCGACGCATCCGAAGTGGCGGGCGCGACGATCGCCTCGGTGGCGGAGAACCTGAGCGATGGCGTGGTCGCGCCGTGGCTCGCGTACGCCTGCGGCGGCACGGGTGCGGCGTGGGCGTACCGCGCGGCGAACACGCTCGATGCGCTGTGGGGGTACCGTACGCGGGAGTTCGAGGCGCTCGGCTGGGGCGCGGCGCGACTCGACGACGCGCTGAACCTCGTCCCGGCGCGCGCGACCGCCGCGGCGATTGTCGGCGCAGCGGCGCTGCCCGGGCAGCGCGGCCACTGCGATGCGCGCCGCGCGCTGGCGGTGTGGCGGCGGGACGCATCGCGTACGGCCAGCCCCAACGCAGGGCAGCCGATGGCGGCGATGGCCGGCGCGCTGGGCGTGCGCCTCGCCAAACGCGACGCGTACACGCTCGGAGCGGAGCTGCGTGCCGCCGCCCCTGCGGACATCGGCCGCGCGGTAGCGCTCGCGCGCAGCGCGGCGTGGCTCGCCTGCGGCGGCGTCGCGGGCGCGCTGCTCGCGGCGGAGCTCGCGCGATGAACGACGTCACGCACGCTGCCGCGAGCGGCGTCGCACACGGCGGCGTGGCAGCAGCGGAGCTGCACGCGCTTGGCCTCGACCGCGCCGACGTGCTGGACCTCTCCGCCAACCTCCACCCGCTGGGGCCGCACCCGGAGGTGCTGGGCGCTGCGCGCGAAGCGGACCTGCGGCACTACCCCGAGCCGGACGCGCGCACGGCGCGCGCCGCGTTCGCACAGGCGAGCGGCCTAGACGCCGCGCAGCTGCTGGTGGTGCCGGGCGCGACCGCGGCGCTGCACCTGGCGGCGCGCGTGTTGCTCCGTCCGGGTGACGACTGCGCGCTGTGGCCGCCGGCGTTCGGCGAGTATGCCGCTGCCGCCGTGGCGGCCGGCGCGCACATCGTGCAGCACACGACGGCGCCCCCGGACTTCGCGCCGCTGCTGGACGTGCCGGCGGCACCGCTCGGCATCGTCGGCAATCCGAACAATCCGACCGGGCGCTACCTCGCCCGCACCGACGTGGAGCGTATCGCCGCGGCGCTCCGCGGGACGCTCGTGCTCGACGTGGCATACGACGCGTTCGTCGCGGGGGCGTGGGACGCGGACGCGCTGGTGCGCGACGGCCACGACGTGCTGGTGGTGCACTCGCTGACGAAGCTGCACGCGACGCCGGGGTTGCGCATCGGGTACGTCACCGGCGCGCCGGCGCTGATCGCGCGGCTGGAGGCGCTGCTGCCGTCGTGGTCGGTGGGCGCGAGCGAGCTCGCGGCCGTCGGCGCGATGCTCAGCGCGGAGGCGACGCAGCGCACAGTCGTCGCCATGCTCGTGGAGGTGCGCGCGGAGCTGGCCGCAGCGCTGACGGGGCTGGGGTTCGCGGTGACGCCCGCGGCTGCGAACTTCGTGCTAGTGCATGTCGGCGACGCGCGCGCGTTCCGGCTGGCACTGCTGCGGCGCGGCTTCGCCGTGCGCGACTGCGCGTCGTTCGGGCTGCCCGAGCATGTGCGCATCGCAGTGCCGCCGCCGGCCGCGACGGCGCGGCTGCTGCGCGCGGTCCGCGCGCTGCGCGAGGAATCACCGTGACGGCGCCGGTGCTGATGGTGCTGGGCACGGCCTCGTCCGTGGGCAAGTCCGTGCTGGTGACGGCGCTCTGTCGCATCTTCGCGCAGGACGGGGTGCGCGTCGCGCCGTTCAAGGCGCAGAACATGTCGAACAACGCAGCCGTCACGGCGGACGGCGGCGAGATCGGGCGAGCGCAGGCGGAGCAGGCGGCTGCTGCGGGCGTCGCGCCGACAGTGGCGATGAACCCGGTGCTGCTGAAGCCGCAGGGCGACCGCACCTCGCAGCTTGTCGTGGAGGGGCGGGCGCGCGGGCTGCTGCACGCGGGCGCGTTCGCGGGCGAGCGGCGCGAGCTGTGGGACGTTGTCGTGCGGTCGCTCGCCGCGCTGCGTGCGGAGTACGCGCTGGTGGTGGCGGAGGGCGCGGGCGCGGCGCTGGAGCCGAACCTGCGCGCGAGCGACATCGTGAACCTGCGCGTGGCGCGGCACGCACAAGCGCCGGTGCTGCTCGCGGTCGACATCGACCGCGGAGGCGCGTTCGCGCACCTGCTCGGCACGCTCGCGTTCATGGAGCCCGAGGAGCGCGCGCTCGTGCGCGGCTTCATCATCAACCGCTTCCGCGGCGACCCGGGGCTGCTCGCGCCCGCGCTCGCGGACATCGAGGCGCGCACGGGCGTGCCGGTGCTCGGGGTGGTGCCGTGGCTGCCGGAGCTGCGCGTCGCGCAGGAGGACGCGGTGGCGCTCGAGCGTGCGCACGAGGCGCCGCCGGAGCCGGGCGCGGAGGACGCGCGCTTTGACGTGGCCGTCGCGCACTTTGCGCGTATCGCGAACTTCGACGACCTCGATCCGCTGGCGGCGGAGCCAGGCGTGCGCGTGCGCTACGTGACGCGGCCCGAGGAGCTGGGCGCGCCGCAGCTGATCGTGCTGCCCGGCACGAAGGCGACGATCGCCGACCTGGCCGCACTGCGCGCGAGCGGGCTCGCGGACGCGATCGTCGCGCGCGCGCGCATGGGGGCGGCGGTGCTGGGGCTGTGCGGTGGCTACCAGATGCTCGGCGCGGAGCTGCACGACCCGGACGGCGTGGAGGCCGAGCGCGGCGCGCGCGTGCCCGGCCTCGGCCTGCTGCCGGTGGTCACGACCTTCGCCGCGGAGAAGGTGACGCGTCAGGTGCGCGGCGTGGTGCGCGCAGCGGCGGGGCCGTGGGGCGACGCGACCGGCGTCGCGGTGCACGGGTACGAGATCCACATGGGGCGCACGGAGCCGTTGCCTGGCGCGGGTGCGCTCGCGCCACTGCTCGCGCTCGAAGGGCGGCCCGATGGCGCGGTGAGCGGCGACGGCCGCATCGCGGGGTGCTATCTGCACGGGCTGCTGCACAACGACGCGCTGCGCCGCGCGCTGCTGCACGCGCTCGGCCACCGGGCGGCGCAGGGCGCGTCGGCGTTGGACCGCGAGCGGGAGTTCGACCGGCTGGCGGCGCACGTGCGCGCGCACCTCGACATCGGCCGCGTGCGCGCGCTCGTCGGGCTCGACCGCCTGGACGCGCGCGAGGAGCGCGCGTAGCGGTGGGCGACGTGTGGTTCGTTACGGGTGGAGCGCGCAGCGGCAAGAGCCGCTTCGCGGAACAGCTCGCCGCAAGCAGCGGCCGCGACGTGGTATACGTGGCCACGATGGAGCCGTCCGACGACGAGCTCGCGCAGCGCATCGCGCGGCACCGCGCGGAGCGACCGGCGGCGTGGCGCACGGTGGAGGCGCCGCGCGAGTTAGCTGCGGCGGTGGCGGCGCAACCGCCGGGGGCGTGCGTGCTCGTGGACTGCCTGTCGCTGTGGGTGTCGAACCGGCTGCTCGAGCTCGGCGACCCGCCGCCGAGCGGCGCGCTCGACGCGCTCGACGCGCGCATCGACGGGGAGCTCGGCGCGCTGCTCACGCACGGGGGGCAGCGCGGCGGGCCGCTGGTGCTGGTGAGCAACGAAGTCGGCGGCGGCGTGGTGCCGGAGCACGCGCTGGGGCGCGCGTACCGCGACGTGCTGGGGCGCGCGAACCAGCGTGCGGCGGCGGGGGCGGCGCGCGCCTGGCTGCTGGTGGCCGGGCGAGCGCTGGAGCTGCCTGCGCGCGAGGCCGCGCCGGACCAGCGCTGAGGCCACGCGAAGCGGCCCCGGCGGGGGGCGCGCGGGGCCGCTCGAGGGCTGCGGAGGTAGCTCGCGGCCGGGGCTAGCCGGTCCACTCCAGCAGCGTCACGGTAACGTCGATCTGTTTGCCGGCGCGCACGACGGCCAGCTTCACCTGCTCGCCCACCTTGAAGCCATCGATGGTGCGGGCAAGCTCCTGGATCGTCGACACCTGGGTGCCGTTCACGGCCACCACCACATCGCCGCCGGCGAGCAGCGCGCCGCCGCTGTCGGAGGCGGCGGCGCGCAGCCCGGCGCGGTCGGCGGCGGTGCCGGGCTGCACCGAGGTGAGGTAGACGCCACGCTGCACCTCGACGCCTGCGTCCTTCGCGTTGATCTCGTTCAGCGTCTCGCCGGAGACGCCGAGCTGCGGGTGGGTCACGCGGCGGCCGGCGATCATGTCGGGCAGGAAGCGCACCGCGGTGTTCGACGGCACCGCGAAGCCGACGCCGACCCACACGCGCTGGCCCGTGGGGTTCTCGATGGCCGCGTTCACGCCGATCACCTCGCCGGCGGCGTTGAAGAGCGGGCCGCCGGAGTTGCCGGGGTTCACCGCGGCGTCCGTCTGCAGCACGCCGCGGATGGCGCGGCCGGTGATGCCACCCTGCGACTCGCGCTCGATGCCGCTGACGATGCCGGACGTGACGCTGAACTTCAGCGAGAACGGGTTGCCGATGGCGAACACGGGCTCGCCGGCGCGCACCTCGTCCGAGTTCGCGAGCGTGGCGGGCTGCAGCACGCTCGCCGGGAGCGACACCGCCACGACCGCGAGGTCGTTGCCGGGGTCCGAGCCGATGACGCGGCCGCGCGCGAGCGTGCCATCGTGGAACTCAATGGTGACCTGGTCGGCGCCCTCGACCACGTGGTAGTTGGTGAGGATGTGTCCGTCCTTGTCGACGACGATGCCGGTGCCGAGGCCCTGGCCCTGGCGTCCGTTGCGCGCCGCGGCGACCGTGTTGATGGCGACGACGGAGGGGCGCACCTTGTCCACGACGGCGGGCAGATCGGCGATCGCGGACGGCGCCGCGACCGTGCCCGCGGAGCCGGCGCCCGTGGCCACAGGTAGTCCGCGCGTGCCGGACTGCGCAGCCAGGCTGAGCGGGGCGTCGTCGCCAGCGGCCAGCGTGGCGAGCGCGCCTCCGGCGGCCACCGCCACCGCGATCACCGCGACGAGCAGCCCGACTCGCATCCACGTTCGCCCGACGCCCATCCCGCACCTCCAGCGACTTCGTCCGTCATCTATCGTGCACGCCGGCGGTCAAACGCGCGTACGGGATATGTAAACAAACGTCCGCGATCGATCAGCGGCCGGTGGGCGTCGCCGCGTAATACAGGTAGCCGCCGGGTCCGAGGCCGCTCGCGAGCCCCGCCTCGAGCTCGGCTCCGAGCGCGCCCGCGAGCGCGCCACCGACCGCCATCGAGGCGCGGCCGAGCGCGAGGTCGCGCAGGCCGCGGCGAGGCCGCACGAGGCGGAGCCGCCGCGGTGCGCCGCTCTGGACCATCGCCCAGTCGATCGCGTCCTCGATGTCGCCCGTGCGATCGGCCAGGCCGAGCGTGAGCGCCTCTGCGGCGACGTAGATTTCGCCGGTCGCGAGCGCGCGCACGCGCTCCGGCGGGAGCCGCCGCCCGTTGGCGACGCCGGCGACGAACAGTTCGTACAGCGAGTCCATCAGCCGCTGCTCCTTGGCGCGCTCCTCCTCGGTGGCCTCGCGGAAGGGGGAGAGCATGTCCTTGAGGCGGCCGGACTTCGCGACACGCATCTGCACGCCGATGCGACCGAGGGCGTCCGCGACGAGCGGGCGGTAGGAGATGACGCCGATCGCGCCGACGAGTGCGGACGGCAGCGTCACGATGTAATGCGCAGCTGCTGCGATCATGTAGCCGCCCGATGCGCCGAGCCCGCCGATGAAGGCGACCACCGGCTTCTCCGCGCGCAGCCGCAGCACCGCCTGCGTCATCAGATCCGAGCCGACGGCGCTGCCGCCCGGCGAATCGATGTTGAGCACCACGGCGCGCACCGAGGCGTCCTCGCGCAAGCGCGTGAGCAACCGCGCGTGTTCCAGCGGCCGGACGCCGCTCCCGATGACGCCCTGCATGTCGACGATGGCGATCGTCGCGGGGCGGATCTTGTCGAGCACCGCCATGACGTGGCCTGCCTTCGGCTGTTCGCGACTCGTCGTCACGCGTGGGCACCGAGTTTACCGCCCGCGACGCGCGCTGCACTGCCGCGCGCGCTGGTGGGGCGCTGGCGTTGCCGGGGGTGGGGCGCTACCCTGCGCGCTCATGCGGCGACTCCCCCTGTATGCACTGATGCTCACGCTCGCGCTCAGCCTCGGCTGTGCGCGAGCGAGCGAGCTCATTCCCGGCACGGGCGCGGACGCGACGCCACGTGCGAGCAGTACGAGCGTGGTGGCCGCGCCGCCCCTGCTCGCGCCGGCGACGCTGCGCGTCGCGGGCAGCGCGGGCGCGAGCGCGAGCCGCCCCGCGATCCCGGACGGCGAGCTCGC
>CAMDBZ010000038.1 GCA_945889565.1 Thermoflexus hugenholtzii JAD2
GTGCTTGCTTCCTCGCGCAACCGCTCGGCGGTCCACTCGCCGGAGGCGTGGCGCTCGAGCAGCCCGTCGAGCTGGCGTTGCAGCGACCGCCGCCGCGCGCGCACCCGCTCGATGGCCTCCTGCGGCGGCGCGGGGGTCGCACCGACGAAGTCTGCCGGCGGGCGCGCGAGCCGCAGGAACGCGCGCACGCGCCGCTCGAGCTCATCGGCACGGCGAGTGTGATAGTCGCAGCGGCTCTGGTTCGTGCGCGACTCGCACTGGTAGTAGGTGTAGACCTGCGGCTCGTCCGCCCCCGCCATCCGGCGCGAGCGCCGCACGCCGATGAGATGGTTGCCGCAGTACCCGCAGCGCGCCAGCCCCGCGAGCAGGTACTCGCCGCGGTGCTGCGGCGCGAAGCTGGTGCGGCGTGCGGCCAGCCGCTCCTGCACGGCCTGGAACTGCTCCCGCGTGACCAGTGCCTCGTGCTCCGCCGGCACGACGATGCCGAGGCGGCGATAGGTGCCGGTGTACACGGGGTTCCGCAGCAAGCCGCGCACGCTGACCATGCTCCACGGCCCGTCGCGGCGCGTGCGCAGGCCCGAGGCGTTCAGCGCATGGGCGATCCGCCGCACCCCCTCACCGTCCTGCAGATAGCTGCGGAAGACCTCCCGCACGACCGCGGCTTCGTCCGGGTCGGCCACGAGGTGCCGCCCGCTCACGCGGTAGCCGTACGGCGCGCGGCCCAGCACCTCGCCGCGGAGCGCGCGCTGCCGCATGCCCTCCCGCACCTGCTCCCGACGGCGCTCGGACGGGTCGCGCTCGTCCCACGCGGCGAGCAACGCTTCGGCCGGGTCGGTGCCGTCCGCGATCGCGAGCGGGATCGAGAGCGCGGTGAGCTGCAGATAGCGGCGCGCTTGCTCGCGCACGGTGCCGCCGAGCACCGCCAGGGCGGCGATCACTACCTCGGTGTTCGGCCGCGGCTCCGCGGCGAGCTCGCGCAACATGCGCCGCAGCTCCCCGCTGGCGCCGGGGGCGCTGGCGTCGTCCATGTATTCGCCGCCCGCGCTGTGCTGAACGCGCGCGCAATACGCGTGGAAGGCGGCGCGCTGCGCGTCCAGCGACCCGTCCGGCAGCGCTCGGAGGTAGCAGATCGCCTGCACGAGACGTCCCCTTCCTCGCAGTGGTCGCCGGGTCGAGCTCGTGGCGTCGACGCTGATCGGTCGACGGCGCGAGTATACGGGCCCGGGCCGCACGTACGGCCGGGTGTACGATCGCGGTATCGCGCAGGAGACCCACGAGTGCCCCAGTTCAACGTCGCCACGCTGCTCCAGGAGCCCGTCGGCGCGACGCGCCGGGCGACGCTGGAGGATGAGCCGCTGGCGGTGCCCGCCGCGGGCTACACCGCCCGCGCCAGCGGCTCCGTGGAGCTCATCCGCACTGGGCGGGGCGTGCTGGTCCGCGCGCGCCTGCGCGTGCGCCCCCAGCTCGAGTGCGCGCGCTGCCTCTCCCCATGCAGCGTCGACCTGCCGCTGACCATCGCCGAGGAGTTCGTGCCGCTGCGCGACCCCATCAGCGGCGCGACGGTGGCCGCGGACGCCGACGAGTTCCGCATCGACACCCAGCACCACCTCGACCTCAGCGAGGCGGTCCGGCAGTATGAGCAGGCGGCGCTCCCGCTGCGGCCCCTCTGCCGCGAGGATTGCGCTGGCCTCTGCCCGGTCTGCGGGCAGAACCTGAATGTGCGACGCTGTGAGCACGAGGCGGAGCCGGCCGAGCCCTGGCAGGGGCTTGCCGCGCTGGCCGAGCGCCTGCGATCGGAGGAGAGCGATGGCGGTCCCCAAGCGTAGGACGCCCCCGGCGAAGCAGGGACGGCGGCGGAGCCATCAGGCGCTGGTACCGATCCAGCTCGCGCGCTGCCCGCAGTGCCGCACCATGCGGCCCAACCACCGCGTCTGCCCCGTGTGCGGCACCTACAACGGCCGCCAGGTGCTCGGCCCGGTGGGCGAAACGCGCTAGACTCCCGCCCGACCCGGCTGTGGACCAGCGCGCCCGATCGCGCCGGTCGCTTCGTACCCTCGTGCACCCGAACAAGGAGGAGGCGCCCGTGCCCGACGTGCTGATCCCGGAGCTGCCCGCCTCCACCACAACTGTCTGGCTGTTCCCGGGCCAGGGCGCGCAGCAGGTCGGCATGGGGCGCGACCTCTACGAGCAGATGCCCGCGGCCCGCGCCGTCTTCGAGGCGGCAGACGCGACGCTGGGCTTCGCGCTGTCTGCGCTCTGCTTCGAGGGGCCCGAGGACGAGCTGACGCGCACCGTGAACACGCAGCCCGCGCTGGTCACGCACGCGATCGCCGCGCTCGTCGCCGCCATCGACGCGGGGAGCGTGCGCGAGCGCGCGGCGCTCGTCGCCGGCCACTCGCTGGGCGAGTACGCCGCGCTGATCGCCGCGGGCGCGCTGCCCTTCGCGGAGGGCCTGCGCCTGGTGCGCGAGCGCGGCCGGCTGATGCAGGAGGCGTGCGACGCGCACCCCGGCACGATGGCCGCCATCCTCGGCCTCGAACGCGCGCAGGTGGCCGCGCTGTGCGCCGAACACGGCGCCTCGCTGTGCAACGAGAACGCGCCGGGCAACGTCTCGATCGGCGGCACGCATGAGGCCGTGCGCGCCACCTCCGAGGCGGCCACCGCGGCCGGCGCGACGCGCGTGGTGCCGTTGAACGTCGCCGGCGCCTTCCACACGCCTTTGATGCAGGCCGCCGCCGACGGTATGCGGGCCGTGCTTGCCAGCGCGACGTTCGCCGACCCGCGCGTGCCGGTGGTCTCGAATTTGCACGGGCGGCCGCTCGTGCGGGGCGGCGACTTCGCCGCCGAGCTCGCGGACCAGGTGACGAGCCCCGTGCTCTGGGTCGACGGCGTGCGCACGATGCTCGCCGCGGGTGCGACCGAGTTCATCGAGTTCGGCCCGGGGCGCGTGCTCACGGGCGCGCTGAAGCGCACCGAGCGCAGCGCCCAGGTCCGCAACATCGGCACCGCGGCCGAGGCGCGCGGCGAGGCCACGGAGTAGGCCCGTGCAAACGCTCGCCGGGCGGCGCGCCCTCGTCACCGGCGGCACGCGCGGGATCGGGCGCGCGATCGCACTGGAGTTCGGGCGCCAGGGCGCGCACGTCTTCATCTCCTACCGCTCGCGGCCCGAGCTTGCCGCGCAGGTCGTCGCGGAGCTCGAGGCGCTTGGTGTGACCGCCGGCTGCGCGCACGCCGACGTCCGCGAAGCCGCCGACGTCGAGGCGCTCGTCGAGGCGGCGCACGCGGCGCTCGGCGGCATCGACGTGCTCGTAAACAACGCCGGCGTCACGGACGACGGCCTGGTGCTGCGCATGAGCGAGGCGTCGTGGGACAGCGTGCTGGACACCAACCTCAAGGGCACGTTCCTCGCGACCAAACTCGCGCTGCGCTACATGACGCGCGCGCGCTGGGGCCGCGTGATCAACGTCACGTCGATCGTGGGCGCGATGGGCAACGCGGGGCAGGCCAACTACGCCGCGGCCAAGGCGGGCATCGGTGGCTTCACGCGCGCCGTCGCGCGGGAGGTCGCGGGGCGCGGCGTCACGGTGAACGCCGTCGCGCCGGGGTTCGTGCTCACCGACATGACGGCGGGCCTGAGCGAGGAGCAGAAGGACGCGATCCTGCGACTGATTCCGCTGGGCCGCTACGCGACTCCGGAGGACATCGCGCCGCTCGTCGCGTTTCTCGCCTCGGACGGCGCGGCGTACATCACCGGGCAGACGTATCACGTCGATGGCGGCGTGGTGATGCACTAGCGGGGAGGGAGCGCGATGACCGCCGGATCACGACGCAGCTCGCGCATCGCCGCCTTCCAGACGCTGTTCGAGGCGGACCTCACCGGCCGCTCCGCGGCGGGCACGCTCGACCGACTGGCGGGCGACGCCGCGCTCACGCCCGAGGCGGAGGCGTTCGCGCGGCGCCTCGTCGCCGGCGTCGAGGAGCACCGCGAGGCCATCGACGCGGTCCTGCGCGAACGTGCGCCGGCCTTCCCGCTGGCCGACATGCCGGCCGTGGATCGCAATGTGCTGCGCCTTGCAATCTATGAAGTGCTCTTTGATAATCAGCCGGCTCCGCTCCGAACCGCGATCAACGAGGCGGTGGAGCTGGCCAAGGGATACGGCTCGGAGTCCTCCGGACGCTTCGTCAACGGAGTGCTGGGAGCGATCGCGCTGGCCGCATCCGACGAAGGCGACCAACGCCGAGAGCCGAGCTGACGGCCGAACGCGGCGGTAACCCCCACGAGAGCCACCCAGTCGGGACTGGTCCGGCGGTGGCCGGCGAAAGGACCTCTGCCATGACATCGGTGTTCGATCGCGTGCGCACGATGATCGTGGACCAGCTGGGCGTCGACGAAACGCAGGTCACGCCAAACGCCTCATTCGTTGATGACCTGAACGCAGACTCGCTCGACCTTGTCGAGTTGATCATGTCCATCGAGGAAGAGTTCTCGAAGGACGGCTCCGAGATCGAGATTTCGGACGAGGACGCGGAGAAGATCCAGACCGTCCAGGACGCCGTCGACTTCATTCACGACGCCGGCATCGAGGACGAGTAGCAGCCAGCCTCAGCCGCCGCTGAGCCCTGCCACCGGCAGGGGCGGGCGCTCGGGCAGCCGCCGGCTGCGCCGGGCGCTATCATTGCCAGCATGGAATTCATGGGCATCGGCGCCGCCGAGGCGATTCTCGTGCTGCTCGTCACCATGCTGGTCGTCGGGCCGCAGCGCTTCCCGGAGATCGCGCGCGAGGGCGGACGCTGGTACCGCACCGCCCGCCGCTACGCCAATGAGGTGATGCGGGACGTCCGTGGCGCGATGAAAGAGCTGGAAGACGAGGTGAAGGCGCCGGCCGACGAGCTGCGCGGGCTGCGCGACATCCGCGACGATGTCAGCACGTCGCTGCGCGAGGCGCGCGACGGCATCGACAGCGAGCGGCGCGAGGCGGTGCGCGAGCTGGGCGCCGACCCCACCGAGCCGCCACCCGCGCTGGCAGCTCCCACGAACGATCCGGAGCGCAGCTAGCCCGTGGCCACGCAGACCGAGCCGCCCCCCACCACCGACCCCGAGGCCCGCGCCCCAGGCGGCGGCGAGATGACGCTGCTGGAGCACCTGCTGGAGCTGCGCACGCGGCTGATGTGGAGCGCGATCGCGGTCACCGTCGGCATGACGGCGTTCTTCATCCCGCCGATCGGCTTCCGGGTGATCGAATTCCTGATCCAGCCCGGCGAGACCGCCCTCCCCGGCTTCAAGCCGCAGTACATCGAGCCGATCGAGAACATCGCGACGTACTTCCGCGTGGCGCTGCTCGGCGGCATCGCGGCCGGGATGCCCGTGGTCGTGTATCAGGTGCTGCGCTTCGTGACGCCCGCGCTCACGGTCGGCGAGAAGCGCTGGATCTACCCGATCGTGCTCGGCGCCTCGCTGGCGTTCCTCGGTGGCATGGCGTTTGGCTATTATGTCGTCATGCCGGTCACGCTCGAGTTCCTGCTGTCGTTCGGCAGTGAGTTCGCCGAGCCGAACATCCGCATCGGCAACTACATCGGCTTCGTGACGCGCATGCTGCTGATCATGGGGCTGGTCTTCGAGACACCGCTCATCGTCATGGGCTTCGCGAAGCTCGGCGTGGTCAACGCGCGCCAGCTCTGGCGCCGCTGGCGCTTCGCCATCGTCGGCTGCACCGTGCTCGCCGCCGTCGTTACGCCGACGATCGACCCGGTGACGCAGCTGCTGGTGGCCGGGCCGATGCTGCTGCTCTACTTCGTCGGCATCGGCCTGGCGTGGTTGGTGCGGCGGAATTGACGGGGGCGCGCGGCGAAGTGCGTAGACGATTAGGCGTTGGAGCCGTTCGCGGCGCGATGTTACCATCCGCTGCATGGTGGTGAGCGGCCGAGCTGGCCCGCGTGACGCCTCCGCTGCCCCCGGTGGCCCCAGCCGCCGCACGCCCCCCGCCTTCGTGGAGCTGTACGAGGAGATCGCGGACTGTCCGCGCTGCGAGCTCGCGCGCACACGCTCGCACACCGTACCCGGCGCCGGGCCCGCGCCCGCCGAGGTGATGTGCATCGGCGAGGCGCCCGGGCAGCGCGAGGACGAGCTCGGGCTGCCCTTCGTCGGCGCTTCAGGCCGCTTCCTCGACCAGCTGCTCGCCGTCGCCGGTCTCGCGCGCGACACGGTGTACATCGCGAACGTCGTGAAGTGCCGCCCCCCAGACAATCGCGACCCCGCACTCGAGGAGATCGCGGCATGCGCGCCGTTCCTCGACCGCCAGATCGCGGCCGTCGACCCACGGGTGATCGTGACGCTCGGACGCTTCTCCATGGCGCGCTGGTTCCCCGGCGAGGCGATTAGCCGCATCCACGGCCGCGCCAAGCGCGCCGATGGCCGCCTGATCGTACCGATGTACCACCCGGCCGCCGCGCTGCGTAACGGCGGGCTGCGCCCCGTCATCGAGGCCGACTTCGCACAGCTCCCGCAACTGCTCGAGCACGCGCGCGCAGGCGCCGCGACCAGCGCACCTGCCGCGATCACGCACGCGGCGCCGCCTGCGGCGCCGACCACCTCGACTACCCCAGCCGGCGAGCGGCTGCTATGAACGGCACACCATGAGCACGACTGCACTGCGCGTGATCCCCCTCGGCGGCCTCGGCGAGATCGGCCGCAACATGATGCTGTACGAGTACGGCGACGACATTATCGCCGTCGACGTCGGCGTGATGTTCCCCGAGGAGGAGATGCTCGGCGTCGACCTGGTGATCCCCGAGATCACGTACCTGATGAACGCGCCGGAGCGCCTGCGCGCCGTCTTCCTCACCCACGGCCACGAGGATCACATCGGCGCGCTGCCGTTCCTGCTCAAGGAGATCAACGTCCCCGTCTACTGCACCCGCCTCACGCGCGGCCTCGTGGACGTGAAGCTGCGCGAGCACCGCCTGCAGCACGAGGCCGATATCCGCGTGGTCGAGACCGGCACCACGGTCTCGGCGGGCGCCTTCAACGTCGAGTTCTTCGCCGTCTCGCACTCGATCCCCGACGCGGCGGGGCTGCTCATCCACACCCCGCTCGGCGTCGTCGTGCATACCGGCGACTTCAAGCTCGACCACACGCCGGTGATGGGGCAGCACACCGACCTCACGCGCCTCGGCGAGATCGGCCGCGAGGGCGCGCTGCTGCTCGCGATGGACTCGACCTACATCGAGCACGAGGGCTACACGCCGTCCGAGCAGATCGTCGCGGAGACGCTCGACCGCGTGATCGGCGCCGCGTCCGGACGCGTGATCGTCACGACGTTCGCCTCGCTCATCTCGCGCGTGCAGATGGTGATCGACGCCGCCGAACGCTACGACCGCCGCGTGTTCGTCACCGGCCGCTCGATGGTCAACAACGTGCAGATGGCGCGCGAGCTGGGCTACCTGCGCGTCCCCGGCAACATGATGATGAACGTGCGCGAGCTCAACGAGCAGGCGGCGTCGCGCACCATCGTGGTCTGCACGGGCTCGCAAGGCGAGCCGACGTCCGCGCTGACGCGCATGGCCAACGGCACGCACCAGCACGTCACGATCCAGCGCGACGACACTGTCGTGCTCTCCTCCAACCCCGTCCCGGGGAACGAGATGCTGGTCTACCGCAACATCGACAGCCTCTACCGCGCCGGCGCGAAGGTGATCTACAACCGCCTCGCACCCGTGCACGTGCGCGGCCACGCGTCGCAGGAAGAGCTGAAGATCATCCATCGCCTGGTGCGGCCGAAGCACTTCATCGGCATCCACGGTGAGTACCGTCACCTCGTGCTGCACCGCCTGCTCGCGCTCCAGCTCGGCATGGCCGAGGAGGACGCGTTCGCCATCACGGACGGCGACGTGCTGGAGATCGACGAGAACGGCGCGCGGCTCGCCGGGCGCGTGCCCGCCGAGTACGTCTACGTGGACGGGCTGGGCATCGGCGACGTCGACCACATCGTGCTGCGCGACCGCGCGCACCTCGCGAGCGACGGCATGGTCGTCGTCGTCGTCGCCGTCGATCGCCAGCGCGGCGAGCTCATACGCCCGCCCGAAGTGATGTCACACGGCTTCGTCGGCCCCGAGGAGGAGCCGGCGATGCTCGAAGGCGTGCGCCGCGTCGTCACCGCCGCCCTCGGCGGCGAGCACCACCCGGTCGATTGGACCGGCGTCCGGGAGGCGCTCAAGGACGACGTCGCGCGTTACCTGTACGAGCAGACGCGCCGGCGTCCGCTCGTCCTGCCGGTTACGGTCGAGGTGTAGTCCAGCACCGCAGCCGGCGCCGCGGCGGGCGGCACCGGAACGGAAGCGTACGTGGAGGATGGCTCGATCCCGTCGTGCCCGCTCCGGGCTTGCGAGCCCGCTGGGGCTGTTCCGCGCTGAACTGATCGGGGCGCTGCTGGTCGCGCTGGCGTTGGTCGCCGTCCCGTTCCTGCTGCCGCTCGCCGGCGTGCTCGCCGACGCGCGCGACGGCGTCGTCGGTGCGCTCGGCGTGCACGTGTTCACCGCTACCCTCTTGATCGCTCTGCTGGGCACGCTGATCGCGATGCGCTACACCTTCTGGCTCCGGGAGCAGGCGCGGCACCTCTGTGGCGTGCTGCTGCTGCTCGTGTGGTCGGCGGGTGCGCTGGGGCTGTGGCACCCCGCGCAAGCGCTCGGCGGCGTCGATCTCGGCGAGCACTCCGCCGGCGGCGACCTCGGACGCGCGCTCACGGACGGCGCATGGCCCACGGCCGCGTGGCTGCTCACGCTGCCGACCGGCTTCGCGCTGCTCTGGCCCGCCACCGCCCTGCGCCTGCTCGAGGCGCTGCCTGGCGTGCTGGCCGCCGTCGCCATCGTGGCGTGGCACGGCACGGCTGCCCTGGCGCGGGTCGGCTGGCGCTCGCTGCGCTCGCTCTTCGCGGGCGTGCTCGGCGCGCCACACGACCGCGCCACCGCGCCCCTCGAGGGCGCGGCGCTCAACCTCGAGCTCGCGGACGACGACCTCGAGGACTATGCCGAGGACGAGCTGTACGACGAAGCCGACGAGGAGTTCGTCGACGAGCTCGAGGAGCAGCCGGAGCCGGCGCCCGCGCCGCGCGCCCGCCGCCGCCAGCCGGCGCAGATGCCGATGGACCTCGATCACCCCGTCCAGGAGTGGCGCCATTCCGCCGACGGCTGGCAGCTGCCGCCGACGAGCACGCTGGTCGCCAGCGTGGACCCGCCCGACACCACCGCCGAGAACGACCGCCGCGCCGAGCTGATCGTCGAGACGCTCGCCTCCTTCGGCGTCGATGCGCGCGTCACGCAGATCAACGAGGGCCCCACCGTGACGCAGTTCGGCGTCGAGCCGGGCTGGGACGTGCGCACGCGCACACTGCTCGAACGCGACCCCAGCGGCCAGCCGCTGCTCGACACCGAAGGCCAGCCGCGCCTGCGCGATGTCGAGGTGTCCCGCACGCGCATCCGCGTCAACCGCATCACCGCGCTCGGCAACGACCTCGCGCTCGCGCTCGCCACGCCCGCGCTGCGCATCGAAGCGCCCGTGCCGGGTAAGTCGATCGTCGGCATCGAGGTGCCGAACGCGAGCGCCCGCGTCGTCACGCTGCGCAGCGTCATGGAGTCTGCGGCGTTTCGCAAGGCCACCGCGGTGCAACCGCTCTCGATCGCGCTCGGCGCGGGCGTGTCCGGCGACCCTGTCGTTGCGGACCTCGCGAAGATGCCGCACCTGCTGATCGCGGGCGCCACCGGCTCCGGCAAGTCGGTCTGCCTGAACGCGATCATCACGTGCTTGCTGATGAACCACTCGCCCGAGGAGCTGCGCCTGATCCTCGTCGACCCGAAGCGGGTGGAGCTCACGACGTTCGACCGCATCCCGCATCTCGCGTTCTCAAAGATCGTCGTGGACATGGACAAGGTCGTGGGCACGCTGCAGGCCGTGATCCACGAGATGG
>CAMDBZ010000039.1 GCA_945889565.1 Thermoflexus hugenholtzii JAD2
GGGAGCCGCGCATGCCGCTGTACGAGTACTACTGCGCCGAGTGCAACGGCATCTTCGAGCTGCTGCGCCCGGTCCGCCAGTCGAGCGACCCGCAGCCCTGCCCCCAGTGCGACTCGGAGTCGCGCCGCCTGATGCCGACCGACTTCAACGCCTTCGTCGTGCGCGACGGCATGCCCCGCCGCATCCCCGACGACGGCACGTACTGGGGCCTCGAAGGCCGCCTGAAGAACCCCCTCACCACCAACGACCCGAAGCCCGAAGACATCGTCGGCTTCAAAGCCAAGCGCCCCGACTCCACCATCCTCTCCGAGGACGAGCGCACGACCACGAAGCCGGAGATCGTGGTGCGTCGCCGGGAGAAGAAGACCGCGAAGGCGGCCCCTGAAGCGGGGTAGCCAGATCGTGTCCTCAGGCGTGCCCATGCGCGCTGTGCTTGTTGTCGTTCTCATGTCGGTCGTGGGCGCCGCCTCCCAAAGCATGTCGTCCCGCACGCCCCAAACACGACAGTACGAGGGCTATGGCGTCGCCTTCGACTACCCGTCGGACTCGTCGACGAGCGAGGTCAGTATCGGGGAACTCGGCGAGTATGGGGTCTTGCTGCTGCAGCTCGCGGGACCGGCCGGGCGGCCACCTGAGGAGATGGGACCCCCTTCGGCGTTGGTCACGTGGTTCCCCGTCGCGGGGGGGTCGACTCCCGATGCTGAGCTTCGCACCTGGATCGCGTCCCGTCGCGACTCCGAGCCCGGCTTCGGGTGGAGCGTTGTTGAGACGGGCGCGTTCCGGGGCAACGGCCACGACGTCCAGTACCAGCTGTGGCGTGTGTACGGCCGCGGAGAGCTGACGGCGATACGCGTACTGGGTGTGACGGCGTGCTCGGCCTCGCGGCGGTACGTAATCGTCGACGCGACCGCAGCGCCTGGATTCGCGACCCAGCGCGAATTGCTCGACCGGTTCTTCGTGACGGCGCGATCGCTTCGGTGCGAATAGAGCGCGATCCGGTACGGCAGTCCGCTCTCCCGCCCCGCCCGACTTCAGCTCCGCCGCGCCAGCACGTAGTCCACCAGCCCGTCGAGCGTCGCGCGGGGCTCGCCCGGGGGCAGCTCGTCGAGGGCGGCGCGGGCGGCATCGGCGAAGCGCCGCGCGGTCACCAGCGACTGTTCGAGCAGGTCCGACGCGCGGATCTCGGTCACGGCGCGCTGCAGGTTCGCGCGGCGGCGCGTGCCCTCGAAGGCGCGACGCACGGGGTTGTCGTCCGGCGAGCGCTCCATGTACAGCAGCGCCGGCAGCGTCAGCGTCCCCGCGAGCAGGTCCGAGCCCGCCGGCTTGCCGAGCTCCTCTGAGGTCGCCGCGAAGTCCAGCACATCGTCGACGATCTGGAACGCCATCCCGATCTGGTCGCCGAAGCGGCGCAGCGCGCGCACCTCGCGCTCCGGCGCGCCTGTCACCAGCGCCCCGTTCTCCGCCGCAGTCGCGAACAGCGACGCCGTCTTGCCGTGGATGCGGTCGAGGTAGCGCTGCACGTCGCGCGAGTACTCGAACGCCGCGACGTCCTGCGCGAGCTCGCCCTGCGCCATCACGCGCAGCGTCTCGGCGAAGTTGCGGATCACCTGCACGTGCCCCGTGCGCGCGACGAACTCCGCCGCGTGCGCGAACAGGTAGTCTCCGAGCATCACGCTCGACGCGTTGTTGAACAGCGCTGCCGCCGTCGGCCGCCCGCGCCGCTCCGGCGCCGCGTCGATCACGTCGTCGTGCACCAGCGTCGCCGTGTGCAGCAGCTCGACGCTCGCCGCGAGCGGCACGAGCAGCTCGAGGTCGTAGCGCCCGAGCCGCCCCGCGAGCAGCGCGATCGCCGGGCGCAGCCGCTTGCCGCCCCCGCCGAGCGTCGACTCCAGCATGCGCCGCAGCCACGGGAACTCGACCTCCGTCAGCGACGCGATCAGCGCGTCGACGCGCGGCAGGTCGGCCGCGACCGGCCCGTACAGCTCCGCGAGCTCGCGGTTCGCGGACGCGTCGACGGCCGTCACGCCGGCGCCTGCGGCTGCAGCGTCACGCCGAACAACCGCGCCGCGTTGCGCGCCGTCGCGGCTGCGACATCCTCGGCGGTGCAGCCGCGCAGCGCGGCGACGGCGCGCACCGTCTCGACGACGTACGCGGGCTCGTTGCGCGTGCCGCGGTAGGGCACCGGCGTGAGGTACGGCGCGTCCGTCTCCACGAGCAGGCTCGCGAGCGGCACCGTGCGCGCGACCTCCTGCCCGCGCGTGTTGCCGGGGTACGTCACCGGCCCCGGCACCGAGATCGCGAAGCCGAGCTCGACGTAGCGCGCGGCGAGCTCCGCGTCGCCCGCGTAGCAATGCAGCATGCCGATCTCGCGCTCGGCGCCCAGGTAGCGGCCGACGCGGCGGGCCCATGGCTCCACCTGCGCGTACGCGTCCTCGTCGGCGTTGCGCACGTGCAGCACCACCGGCAGCGCGTACTCGCGCGCGAGCTCGAGCTGCACCGCGAACGCGGCGAACTGCTGCTCCGGCGGCGAGATGTTGCGAAAGAAGTCCAGCCCGATCTCGCCGATGCCGACGAAGCCGCCGGCGTCGAGCAGCGCGCGCAGCGCGTCGTGCTCGGCGTCGAAGTCGCGCGCGGAGTGCGGGTGCACGCCCGCGACCGCGAACACGCGCTCCGGCGTCGCCTGCGCGAGCGCGAGCGCCTGGCGGCTGCTCTCGACGTCGCCGCCCACCTCGACGACCGCGACGAGGCCCGCCGCCCACGCGCGCGCCATCGCGTCGGCGTGGTCGCCGCGAAACTCGCGCGAGAAGCTGTGCGCGTGCGCGTCGACGACCGGCGCGTCGATGCGTTGCGTCGTGTATGCAGGCACGTGCTCGCTACCCCCCCGGAACGCCGCTCTTGTGCGTCGTGAAGATGATCTCGCCGTCGTGCCACTCCGGCGGCTCCTCGAGCCCGGTCAGCATCTGGTGGTAGAGGTGGTCTTGCACGGGCGTCGCAGCATTCGCGTGGTACGCTTCGCGGCTCTCGAAGGCGACCGTCACCCACACCACATCTGGATCCTCATCGGCCTGATAGATGGTCGTCGAAATCCAGCCCGCCATGGTAGGGCGGGCGGTCTGCGTACCAAACCACGCGCGTATCCACTGGAGTCCGCCCGGCTTGCAGCGCATCCGCGCGACCGTCCCGTACACGTGCGTCCTCCGCTTCCCTGCCACGGCGTTGCGACCGTCCGCAAGCTGCTGGCGCGCATCGTACCGCCCGACCGCGACGGCGCGGGCGCTACCCCGTGCCCGTCACGATGACTGACCGAGGCGCGACTCCTCCTCCTCGACCAGCGTGTCGTCGAGCTTCGTAAAGAGCGGCGCGGGCTCCGGCAACGGCGTGCCAGCCTCGACGTGACGACGCGTCCAGCCCGCCGACTCGATCGCGTCCGCCTGGCCGACGAGCCGCCACGCGCGCTCGCAGCTCTCCGGCAGGAACGGCCGCAGCAGGCTCGCGAGCCCCGCGATCACGTCGATCGCCGTCGCGAGCGTCTCGGCGGCGTGCGCGCGGTCGGTGCGCACCGCGGTCCACGGCGCGCGCTCGTCGAGGTAGCGGTTCGCCTCCTGCGCTACGGCGAACGCCGTCTGCAGCGCCGCGCGCAGCTGCACCGCCTCGATGTGCCGGCCCGCCTCCACGAACGCCGCGTCGACGCGCGCGAGCATCGCCGTCGAGGCAGGCGCGGGCGCGCCCTCCGGCGCCGGCACACACGCCTCGAAGTGCCGGCGCGTCAGCGTCAGCACGCGGTGGACGAGGTTGCCCCACGTCGCCACCAGCTCGTCGTTGTTGCGGCGCACGTACTCCGCCCACGTGAAGTCCGCGTCGGACGTCTCCGGCATCACCGCTGCCAGCATGTAACGCAGCGGATCGACATCGTGGCGGTCGAGGTAGTCCGGCATCCACACCGCCCAGTTGCGGCTCGACGACGCCTTCGCGCCGGACATCGTCACGTACTGGTTCGCCGGCACGTCGTACGGTAGGTTCAGGCCGCCGTAGCCCATCAGGATGGCCGGCCAGATCGTCGTGTGGAACGGCACGTTGTCCTTGCCCTGGAAGTAGTACGCGCGCGCGTCCGGCGCCTCCCAGAACGCGCGCCACGCCTCCGGGTCGCCGGCGCGCTCCGCCCACTCCATGGAGGCCGACAGGTAGCCGATCACCGCCTCGAACCAGACGTAGATGCGCTTGCCCTCGAAGCCGGGCACCGGCACGGGCACGCCCCAGTCGAGGTCGCGCGTGATCGCGCGGTCGTGCAGCCCCTCGCGCAGCAGCCCGAGCGTGAAGTTGCGCACCGCGGGCCGCCAGTGCGTTTGCGCTTCGACCCACGTGCGCAGCTGCTCGTTGAACGCCGAGAGGCGCAGGAAGAAGTGCTCCGAAACGCGCGGCTCCGGCGTGGCGTCGGAGAGCTTCGAGCGCGGCTGCAGCAGCTCGAGAGCATCGAGCGTGGAGCCGCAGTTGTCGCACTGGTCGCCGCGCGCGCCGTCGTAGCCGCAGCGCGGGCACACGCCCTCCACGTAGCGATCCGGCAGGAAGCGCCCCACCTTGGCGTCGAACAGCAGTGTCTGCTCGGCGGTGTAGATGTGCCCCGCCTCGATCAGCCGCGTGAACATGTCCTGCGCCACGCGCGCGTGGTTTACGGTCGCGGTCGAGGTGAACAGGTCGAAGCTGATGCCGAAGCGCGCGAACGTATCGACGAACGACGCGTGGTTACGCTCGAAGACCGCCTGTGGCGTCGTGCCCTCGGCCTCGGCGCGTACCGTGATCGGTGTCCCGTGCGCGTCCGAGCCCGATACCATCAGCACGCGGTTGCCGCGCATGCGGTGATAGCGCGCGAAGATGTCGGCTGGCAGATACGCGCCCGCGATCTGCCCCGCGTGCAGCGGCGTGTTGGCGTACGGCCACGCGACGCATACGAGGATCGTCTGGGGCGTCACGTCGGGCGCTGGCTCGGGCATAGCGGAATGCTAGCACCCGCCCCGGGTGTGGTCCGTGCAGCGCGGACAAACGCACGACCCCGCCCGGCTGGGCGCGGGCGCGGGCTCATCAGCAGCTTCATGGCCCTGCCTCTGAGCGCCCCGCGGCGCCTCAAATGATTAGCAACATGGACTGATTCTTGACGCTCGCGTGCGCCCGCCGCTATCCTGAGCCGCAACCACTTCGCGGTTGCCTCGGGCGGTCCACCGTGTTGGTATCATTCCTTCGAGACCCCTCCAGCGCGGGGGGTCTTCGCGTTCAAGCCCCCCGACAGCTCCCTCACGGCCCCTCGCGCGCGAGGGGCCGCTCTGTATCCGCGACCCAGCACTGCACAGCGCACGCCACCCGCACGGAAGGCGGACACCGATGACGGCAGCACGCAAGACCCTCGAGCACGCCTACGGCTTCGACGACGTCGCGATCGTTCCCGGCGCCGTCACCACCAACCCGGAGCTCGTCGAAATGCGCTTCGCGCTTGGTGAGCACAGCTTCGAGTTGCCGATCTTCGCCTCCGCCATGGACGCCGTCGTCGACCCGGCGTTCGCGATCACCTACTCGAAGCTCGGCGGGCTCGCGGTGCTCAACCTCGACGGCCTGCAGACGCGCTACGACAACCCCGACGAGCTGCTCGACCGCATCGCCTCGGCGAGCCTCGTCGAATCGACCGCCATCATCCAGCGCGTCTACCAGCAGCCCGTGCGCGAGGACCTGATCGCGCGCCGCGTCGACGAGATCAAGCGCGGCGGCGGTGTGCCCGTCGTCAGCACCACCCCCCAGAACACCAAGCGCTTCGCCCCCATCGCCGTCGACGCGGGCGCTGCGTACGTCGTCGTGCAGTCCACCGTCACCACCGCGCGCCACGTCTCGCGCTCCCTGAAGGGCCTCCAGCTGGACGAGCTCGTGCGCCAGCTGCCCGTGCCCGTGCTCGTCGGCAACACCGTCGACTACGCCGCGACGCTCGAGCTGATGGAGACCGGCGTGCAGGGCGTGCTCGTCGGTGTGGGGCCCGGCGCCGCGTGCACCTCGCGCGAAGTGCTCGGCGTCGGCATCCCGCAGATCACTGCGACCATCGACACCGCCTACGCGCGCGACGCGTACTTCGAACGCACCGGCCGCTACGTGCCGATCATCACGGACGGCGGCTTCCGCACCGGCGGCGACGTCGCCAAGGCCTTCGCGGCCGGCGCCGACGCCATCATGATCGGCTCCCCCTTCGCGGGCACCGAGGAAGCGCCCGGCCGCGGCTACCACTGGGGCATGGCCACCCCCAACGCCGAGCTGCCCCGCGGCACGCGCGTGCACATCGGCCGCAACCACAGCCTGCACCAGCTGCTCTTCGGCCCCACCTCGCGCACCGACGGCACCGAGAACCTCGTCGGCGCGCTGCGCACGTCGATGGCCACGTGCGGCGCGCAGACGATCCGCGAGTTCCACCACACGCGCATGGTGATCGCGCCCTCGATCAAGACCGAAGGCAAGATCTACCAGCTCGCGCAGTCCCGCACGCGCGACTAAGGCGCACCCATGCTCCCAGAAGTCTCCGCCGCCCTCGCTATCCTCGTCGACGACATCGAGGTGCTGCTCACGTTCGCAGACGGCCGCGACGCGGCCGCGCTGAACTGGCGCCCCGCACCGGGCGCCAACAGCCTCATCGCCCTCGCCACGCACACCGTGGGCGCGGCCGAGCAGGCGCTCATCACCAACCTCTGCGACGCGCGGCCTACCGAGCGCGACCGCGACGCCGAGCTCGCTACGCAGGGCGACTCCCTCGAAGAGCTCCGCGCGCACTGGGACGGCCTTCGCCACGAGCTCGCGGCAGCGCTCGAGCGCGTGTCCGCCGCGCGCCTCGACGCCACGATCCACCACCCGCGCCTCGGCGACATGAGCGGGCACACGCTGCTGCTCACCGCGCTCACGCACGCGCGCGAGCACCTCGCGCACGCCGGCCTCACCGCCCAGCTCCTCGACGCCCGCGCCTGAGCCCGCCTCCCCCTCGCCCCGCCCGGCGGGGAGAGGGGGTTGGGGGGTGAGGGTCCGGCGTCGAGCTGCGTGCGCGGTCAGGCCCCGCACCCGCGGGTCAGTAGCCGACGCGCACCTCGACGACGCGGGGGCGGCCGGCGAGATCGGCGTGTACGCGCGCGGGTCCGCCCACGGCGGCGGCAAGCAGACGCGACACCTGCGCCGCCTGCCCGTCGCCGACCTCGAGCAGCACGGCGCGCGCGCCCGCGGCGAGGTGCTCCGGCACACGGTAGATCAGCCGGCGGATCACCTCGAGCCCGTCCTTACCGCCGTTGAGCGCCCACGTCGGCTCCCAGTCGCGCACCTCCGGCGTGAGCGCTTCGAGTTCGGCGGTGGGGATGTACGGTAGGTTCGCGGTCACGATCTCCACGCGCTCCGGCAGCGCATCGAACAGGTCGCCGGCGAGCAGCACGACGCGCTCGCGCAGCTCGAACCGGTCGCGGTTCCGCCCCGCGACGGCGAGCGCCGCCGTCGAGCGATCGAGCGCGTACACCTTCGCGTTGGGCGCATGCCGCGCCACCGCGAGCGCGACCACGCCCGAGCCCGTTCCGACGTCCGCGACGCGCACGAGCCGCCGCGCCTGCGGATGCGCGCGCACCGCCGCGAGCGTCGCCTCGATCAGCAGCTCCGTCTCCGGCCGCGGGATCAGCACGCCCGGCGCCACCTCGAACGTCATGCCGTAGCACTCGCGCCGCCCGAGGATGTACGCGAGCGGCTCCCGCGCGAGCCGCCGCGCGAGCACCGCCGCGAACGCGGTCGCGATGTCGTCCGCCACGACCTCGCCGCCGCGCGCGATCACCTGCGCGCGGTCGAGCCCGGCCGCCGCGCCGTACAGCAGCTCCGCCTCCAGCCGCCCCTCGTCGAGGTCATCGGCGGCGTCCACATCGACGAGGCGCGTCGCGGCGTCGTGCAGCAGCGCACGGAGTATCGTTGGCAAGCGTTGTTCTCCACATTCAGCGGGCGGCGTGCGTACGATAGCGCCCACACCATGTCGCCACCCGCGCCTCGGCGACGGCGCCGCCGCATCTTGAAATCGGGGAGGTCGAGTGCAGACCCGCATTGTCAGGCTCGGGACACCGGCTAGCCCCATGACCGACGTGACGGTCGAAGTCCGCGAGTTCTGCAAGGAACGGGGCGACGGCCTTGTGAACGTCTTCGCGCCGCATTCAACGGTGGGTTTGGCGATCGTGCAGCCCGATCAAGGTGCTGCTGACGACGTGATCGCGGCTCTCAATCGTCTCATCCCTCGTGACATCACGTACCAACACGTCGAGAAGGCGCCTGGGCATGGGGCGGACCACATCATCCCGGTGCTCGCGAACCCATCGTTGATGGTACCGGTGCTCGCAGGCGTACCGTTGCTCGGGATGTATCAGCGAATCGTGTTCCTCGACCTTGATGAGCAGCCCAGCGAGCGTCAGATTGTGCTCGCGTTCGTGTCGGCTTCGTAACGAACCCGCCCCACCGCCGCGCGCTCCGCCGCCACGGCCTAGCCCACGGCCTGCAGCTGCTCTGTCTGCTCGGCCAGCGCCACGGCGTCGATCAGCGGATCGATCTCGCCGTCGAGCAGGCGGGGGAGGGAGTGCAGGGTCAGGTTCACGCGGTGGTCGGTCACGCGGTCCTGGGGGAAGTTGTACGTGCGGATCTTCTCGGAGCGCTCGCCGGTGCCGACCTGCGCCTTGCGGTTGCCCGCCTGCTCCGCCGCGGCGCGCGCGCGCTCCATTTCGTAGATGCGCGCGCGCAGCACCGCCTCGGCCTTCGCGCGGTTCTTCGCCTGCGAGCGCTCGTCCTGGCACTGCACCACGATGCCCGTGGGGGCGTGTGTCATGCGCACGGCCGTCGCGACCTTGTTCACGTTCTGCCCGCCCGCGCCGCCCGAATGAAAGATGTCGATGCGCACATCGTCCCAGTTGATGTCGACGTCGACCTCGTCCACTTCGGGGAGCACCGCGACGGTCGCCGTCGAGGTGTGGATGCGGCCCTGCGCCTCCGTCTCCGGGACGCGCTGCACGCGGTGCACGCCGGACTCGAACTTCAGGCGGGAGTACGCACCCTGGCCGTGCACCTCGAACACGATCTCGCGGTAGCCGCCGGGGCCGGCTTCGGACGTGTTGATGACTTCGGTCTTCCAGCGGCGGCGCTCGGCGTAGCGCTGGTACATCTTGAACAGGTCCGCGGCGAACAGCGCCGCCTCGTCGCCGCCGGTGCCCGCGCGGATCTCGACGATCACGTCGCGGTCGTCGGCCGGGTCCCTGGGCAACAGCGCGAGCCGCAGCTCTTGCTCCATCGTCTCGACGGCGGGGGCGAGGCGCGCTTCCTCCTCGTGGCCGAGCGCGCGCAGCTCGTCGTCGGCGTCGCGAGCCAGCGCGCGCGCCTCGGTCAGCGCCTGCTCGCTCTCGCGGTAGCGGCGGTACAGCCGCACGAGCGCCTCGAGCGACGCGCGCTCGCGCCCGAGCGCCTCGAGTTGCCGGTGGTCGGCGACGACTTCCGGCAGCCCGAGCAGCCGCTCCAGCTCGATGAACCGCGCTTCGATCTCGGCCAGCCGTTCGAACATGTGCTCAGTCTAGCAGTGAGCCCGGCTACGCCACTGGCGCGGCTACCCGCACAGCCCTCCATGGCCGCCGACATATCCGCGCGCCGCGTACCGGTAGTCAGGCGACCAGGCCACATCGGCCCGGCCGGGCGGCAGGACGAACGTGTAGCGGGAGCTCGCCAGGTCGAACAGCGAATGGGGTCCGAACTCCCCAATCCCCAGTTCGCCCCGTGGAGTCAGTGTGAGCCACACCCCGCGATCGAATTCGGTGAGCGAGTGGGCCTCGCGGTCGTACACACGCGTGCGGGCTTTCGCTGGCTCGTCCACGTTGCAGTAGCCGTCGGACCACGCGACGTACCGTGTGGTCGC